>JBAWCX010000548.1:0-10311 GCA_049590495.1 Binatus sp. (SeqCode) | reverse complement strand
CCCCTGCACCTTGGTGATTCAGAAAGATTCCGGAGGGGTTGGCTTGGAATTCATTGAGCTTCGATTGGGGCGTTGTCGATGCGGCTTTGCTTCCATACTTCTGGCAGGAATTCGTGATAGCGGATCGCGCCGTCGCCGATCATGACGAAGACGGCGGGACCGCGCTGGTCGAGCTTGCGGGCAGTGGTGCCGGGCAGGACCTTGTCGAGGATGCCCGAGTAGAGCTGGTCGAAATTGTCGGCGGAGCCTGCGTCGCGGAAAGTCAGCATCCAGAGCACGGTCAGCGACTTGCCTTTTTGCAGCGCGACGATTCTATCCCCCGACCACTTGGCGGCCGCTTCGACGTACGGCGTCTGCTCGCCCATCGTGCGCTCGATCAGAATCTTGAGCATCAACTCGCCCGCCGTATCCTCGTCAACTTTTTTCCAATCGTGTAGGACCTTCTCGTAGCCGGTGAGCTTGACGGTTTTAGCGGGAGTCGGATGGTCGAAGTAAAGCTCAGGATGCATGATCTGCTGCGTCGACAGCGCCGGGCCTTTGAAGAGCGCATTAACGGCGTCCCATCCTTTGCGATGGTAAGCTTCGGCGACGAACTTGGCGCCCTCCGTGTACTGAAAAATGAACGGGTAAGTTATCGCGCGCGGCTTGCCTTCCATGCGTCCCATGAAGATGGGAACGATATCCTGCAGATGCGTGTCGAAGTAGTCGATCGTCTGGTCATCGACACGCCCGGTCACCACCGAAAATCCCGACAGGGTCGCATCGCCTTCGACGATCGCCTTGTAGGCGAGTTCGCGATCGGTATTACCGCGGTACTCCTTCTGCGCTGCCTCGATATCAAAGTGCTGATCCTGCAGCGCATGGGTCAGCTCGTGCCCAAGCGTGCCCGCGGTGTCGAGCTTCCTGATTCGCGTCACCACGTCGTGATATCGCTCCGGCAGCGCGACCGTGAGCGGTCGATCGATGATGACGATGTCCTTGCGTTCCGGGTCGTAAAAGCCGGCCAGCTCCAGCGTCATATCGGCCAGGTCTTTGCGCCCGATTTTCAGATCGGGCGGGAAGAGACCGATCATCTTGTTCTCCTCGACCCCGGTCTCGATTTCCTCCTGGCTAACCTGCTTCGCGAACTCGGCTCTGAACCTGGATTGGGTCTCCTCTACGCTGAGATAGGTCACCGGCACGTCGGCCTTGAACTTGAGACCGCGAATCTTCTGCACGCGAGCCTTAACGACTGCAGCCTCATCGCTGTTGAGCTCCTGGTCTTGCGCAGGAGCGAGGTTGCAGAAAAGTGTGGTGACAACGCACGCGGATGCGATTATCGCGACGAACTGTCGAAGCCGGATTCCCGCCAAGAATACGCCCCCTTCTCTCCGGTCACACTGCTTAACGGGGATTTCGATGGAAGGCAAACCAGAGGTGAAGAGGAGGTGCGATGCTATGACGCGAGGCGGCCGTCGGCCGGATCCGCGCTTGGCGCCGTTGCGATTTGCTCGGTTGCGGGTTTGCGCTCGAGCGACGGTGTCAGCACGCGGCCTTCGCGCCATGCGTTGTAACGCTCGAGGAATGCTTCCATGTAGGTGTAGAAGACCGGTGTTATGTAGAGAGTCAGGAACTGCGAGAAGAACAGTCCGCCGACCACGGCCACACCTAGCGGACGGCGCGACGAGCCGCCGGCTCCCAGTCCTATCGCGATTGGCAAGGTGCCCATCAGCGCGGCCATCGTGGTCATCATGATCGGGCGGAAGCGGATGATGCAGCCCTCGAAGATCGCGTCGGCGGGCGACTTGCCTTCCGTGCGTTGCGCGTCGAGCGCGAAGTCGATCATCATGATGGCGTTTTTCTTGACCAGTCCGACCAGCATGATGACGCCGACGAACGCGAACAAGTCGAGCTCCATGCCGAACAGCCACAACGTTACTAGCGCGCCGAAACCGGCCGACGGCAGACCGGAGAGAATCGTGATCGGATGGATGAAACTTTCGTAGAGCACGCCGAGCACCAGGTAGATGACGAGGATCGTCATCGCGAGCAGTATCCCGAGTCCGCTGAGTGAAGACTCGAAAGCTTGCGCGGTGCCCTGGAAGTCGGTCGTGATGCTGTCGGGCAGAGTCGCCGACGCAACCTTGTGGACCTCGTCGAGCGCCTTGCCGAGTGAAACGCCGGGTGCGACGTCGAACGAAATCGTCGCCGACGGCAGTTGGCCGGAATGGTTAACCTGCAACGGCCCGAGCGAGCGCGTGAACTTGACCAGCGTGTCCAGCGGCACTAGCGCGCCGCTCGATGAGCGCACGTAGAGCATCGCAAGCGTGCTCGGCTCGGCCTGGTAGGCCGGCTCGACCTCCATGATGACCCAGTACTCGTTGTTGGGCGCGTAGATTGTGGAAATCTGACGCGAACCGTAGGCGTCGTACAGTGCGTCCTCGATTGCGTTCGCCGAAATACCAAGCGAGTGCGCCTTGTCGCGATCGATCTCGACAGTGACCTGCGGATTTTCGACCTGCAAGTCGCTGTTGACGCCGCGCAGATCGGGCAACTGGCGCAGTTTCGATTCGAGCATCGGCGCATACTTGTAGAGCGTCGCAGTATTCTGGCTCTGCAAGGTCATCTGATACATGCTGCGCGTGAATTGCGAGCCAACACTGATCGGCGGGGGATTCTGCAGGAACACCCGCAGGCCCGGCACGCTGTTCAGGACCGGCCGCCACTTCGAAATCAACTGATCGACGCTGAGCTTGCGCTGCGAGGCCGGCTTCAGATGCAGAAATATGATGCCTGAGTTCGTCGCGCCGCCCGGGCCGCCCGATCCGACGCTGATGAAGTAGGCGTCGATGTTCGGATCGTCCTTGATCAGGCTGGCGGCGGCGAGCTGATGCTCGACCATCGAATCGTAAGAAATTCCCTGCGCCGCGAGCGTGAAAATGATCATCTGGTTGGCGTCTTCGGAAGGCAGGAAGCCCTTGGGAATCGCGTAGAACATGTAAATCGTCGCGATCAGCAGCGCGCCGGAGAAATACATGGTCGCGCGCGAATGACGCATCACCCACGTCAGGCTGCGCTGGTACGCGTCGAGCATGCGATCGAACCAGCGTTCGGTGACGGCGTAAAATTTTCCGTGGCGCTCGCTGCCCGGCGGGCGCAAAAAGCGCGAGCAAAGCATCGGCGTCAAAGTCAGCGACACGAAACCGGAGACCAGGATGGCGGCGCCGATCGTCACGGCGAATTCGTGCAGCAGCCGCCCGAGGATGCCGCCCATGAACAGTACCGGGATGAACACGGCGGCGAGCGAAAAGGTCATCGAGAGGATCGTGAAGCCGATTTCCTTGGCGCCGTCGAGCGACGCCGTCATCACGTCCTTGCCCATCTCCATGTGACGCACGATGTTCTCGAGCATGACGATCGCGTCGTCGACGACGAACCCGACGCCGAGCGTAATCGCCATCAACGAGAGGTTGTCGAGCGAGTAGTCGAGCATCCACATCACGGCGAAGGTGCCGATGATGGACATCGGCAGCGCGAGGCTCGGGATGATCGTCGCCGAGAGATTGCGCAGAAACATGAAGATCACCATCACGACCAGGCAGATGGTGAGCAGCAGCGTGAATTGGACGTCGTTGACGGAGGCGCGAATCGTCTCGGCGTGATCGCCGAGCGTGATGATATGCAGGCCGGCGGGGACTTCCGCGCGGAAGGCGGGAATCAGGCGCCGCACGTTGTCCACGACCTCGACGGTGTTGGTGCCCGGCTGACGCTGGACGGCGAGCACCACTGACCGCTCGCCGTTGGCCCAACCGGCGGTCTTGTTGTTCTGCACGCTGTCGACCACTTGGCCGACGTCGTCAAGCCGCACGGGCGAGCCGTTCTGATACGCGACGATCAGCGAGCGGTACGCGGCGGCGCTGGTCAACTGGCCCTTGGTGTCGACGGTGAATGCCTGGTGCGAACCGTAGAGCGTGCCGGTCGGCAGGTCGACGTTCGCGGCTTGAATGGCCGTCGAGACTTCGTCGATGCCGATGCCGCGCGTGGCGAGCGCCTTGGGATCGAGCTGAATCCGCACGGCATACTTTTGCGAGCCGTAAACCTGCACCTGCGCGACGCCGGAGACCATCGAGATGCGCTCGGCAAGGTAGGTCTCGGCGTACTCATCGACCTGCGAAATCGGCATCGTCGACGAGCTGAGTCCGAGGTAGAGGATCGGCTGATCGGCAGGATTGACTTTGCGATACGACGGCGGACTCGGCATCCCTTGCGGCAACTGCGCCTGCGTCTCAGCGATGGCGGCCTGCACGTCCTGCGCGCCGGCGTCGATGTTGCGCGTCAAGCTGAACTGCAGCGTGATGTTGGTCGAGCCCTGGATGTTGCTCGAGGTCATCGAGTCGAGCCCGGCGATCGTCGAGAACTGTTTCTCGAGCGGAGTCGCCACCGACGACGCCATCGTCTCGGGACTCGCGCCCGGCAGACTCGCGCTCACGACAATAGTCGGGAAGTCGACGTTGGGCAGATCGTTCACCGGCAGATAGCGGTACGCCATCAGGCCGAACAGCACGATCGCCAGCGAGCTCAGCGTCGTCATGACGGGGCGGCGGATGAAAGCTTCGGCGATATTCATGATGACGCGCCGCTCTCGTTCAAGCCGCTTTTGATCGTGACGGTCGCGCCGGGAATCAGCCTGAGCTGCCCGTCGGTCACGACTGTCTCGCCGGGGTTGAGCCCGCTGGTGACGACGGTCTGATTGTCGATCGATTCGCCTACGACGATCGGCCTGATCGCGGCCTTCATGTCGGGCTGCACGACGAAAACGAACGAACCCTGCTGTCCCGTTTGGACAGCTTGCGACGGCACCAGGATTGCGCCGGGGTGTTCGCGTAGGACGAGAGTCGAGTTGACGAACTCGCCGGGCCACAGGCGGCTGTCGGCGTTGGCGAACTGTCCTTTGAGATTTATGGTGCCGGTTTTCGCGTCGACAGTGTTGTCCACGAAGCTCAGCTCGCCGGACTCGAGCGGACCCTGCTGCCCGGGCAGCGATACCTGGACGGCAAGCTTGTGCTCGGCCATGTACTCGCGCACGGCAGGCAGCTTCTGCTCGGGAATCGCGAAATCAACGTAAACCGGATGCACCTGGTTGATGATCACCATCGCAGTGTCGGCGTCCGGCTTGACGAGGTTGCCCGCGTGGACCAGCAGGTCGCCGGTGCGCCCGTCGATAGGCGCGCGAATTGCGCAGTACTCGAGATTCAATCTGGCTGTCTGCACGGCAGCTTCGTCGGCTTGCATCGAGGCCGACAGCGCCGCGGCAGTGGCTTCGACCTGATCGTATTGCTGGCGCGAGCCGACCCTTTCCTTGAGCAGAATCGAGAAGCGACGCTCGTCCGCCGCGGCTTGCCGGTATTGCGCGCTATCCTTAAGGAGATTCGCCTGCGCCTGCCCGAGCGCGGCCTCGAATGGGCGCGGATCGATCGTGAACAACAGGTCGCCCTGCTTGACGTCCTGTCCCTGGCGGAAGTTGACCTGCATGATCTGGCCGCTGATTTGCGCCTTCACTTCGACAGTCGAGAAAGCCTCGACGCGGCCGATGGCGTGGATCGTATCGGAGACCGTCTTCTGCACGACCTTGGCCGCCAGAACGGGCACCGCGTCGCGCTCGCCGAAAGTGTCAGCGGGACCATGCGAGCATCCTGCCGTCGCAATCAGTGCGAGCGTCGTGACGAGAGCGGTCGCGCGCCAATCCTTCAAAGTGAACTGCCTTTCCCCGAACCGGATAACCGCGCCGTCGGGCGGGAGTTACGGCCTGCAAGGTTCGGTTCGGAGCGGTCGCAAGCCCTGCGGGATACTATCAGGCTCGCGCAAATCGAGAAAATCTGGAATGTCGGCCGAAATCGCGCTCCGGTTCAGCTATTTCAGGGAGGACTGTCGGACGCCAGAGCCGGATGATGCTCGGGCAGCCTGCAGAAACCGTCGCTCTCGATCTGCAACGCACGATTGAATCGCGCGCGCATGTTCTCGAGCGCGATAGTCGCCGTCAAATCGACGATTTGCTCGGTGTTGAAATGGCGCTTGAGTTCGTCGAAGACGTCGTCGGGAACGTCAACCGAGCCGAGCGTCATTTCCTCGGTATAGCGGAGCGCGGCGCGCTCGGCGGGCGTGAACAGCGGATTCTCGGTGTACTCTGCGAGCGCGGCGAGTTTCTCGTCGCTTATACCGAGCTTGCTGCCACCGGCAGCGTTGATGTCTATTCAGAAAACGCAGCCGACCATCTGCGCCGCGCGCAGACAGACCATGCGCTTCAAGGTCTCAGGTGTGACCTTGGAGCTTTCGATCGACTGCATGAAGATCGACATTGCGATCGTGATGCCGGGGCGATACGCCCACGCCTTGAATGGATTGACCACTTTGCCGACCCGCCGCTTCAGCATCCAGGTGAGCGGCTTCAGCATCCAGCTCATCTGATTTTCTTCAAGTCCTTCAATACGCATTGGAATAAACTCCGGCTAAGCGGCTCGCGCCCGGGCGGCGCTAGTTTCATCCGACTGACTATAGAGGATAGCTGCCATCGCGATTAGCAAGATCGCGGGAACGTAGATACCCAGTAGCTCGGTGAGAAGATGCTCAGTCGACAGCAACCCGGCGGCATGTGAGTATAGGTGCAGCGCGGAATGCATCACGCCCGCGACCGCTGCGACTGCCACCGCGATCGCGTTGCGCCGCGGATTCAGCGCAGCGGCGACCAGTCCCACTCCGACCGCCAGAAAAAACGTCCCGCCGTCCATCACCAGATGCATATTGTACGGCCCAGTTTCCGGCACGCCCGGCACCAGCCTGAAAAACCACGCCGACGGGAAGAAGAACATCTGGATGCCATTGACGATGTGCATCGCGGCAAGGATCCACAGAATCGGAACAATCCAGCGAGGCAGATGAGAGTGCATGCTGCGCGCTCCTGCGGTTAGATTTATACCGCCGCCAACGACGAAGCCACGAGTCGGGGCGAGGGTCCAACTTTGTCATCCTGACAGAGTGCGCGAGGCGCGCACGGAACCAAACCCCTAACCCTTTTTTTCGGGCCCGCGCGGGAAAGGGGGAACCAGATCGTAAAAGGGTTGCGCGACGCGCTAGATGCTAAGGTGGTACAGTTCCGCGACGTTGTCGTGTAGCACCAGGTTCTTCTCATCCCCCGTCATCCCGACGGTGTGCTTGGCTATCACATCCTGCGACCACGGCCACGTCGAGTCGCTATGCGGGAAATCGCTGGCCCACATCAGGCGGCGGATGTTGCAAAGATGCCTGACCTGGAATGCTACGTAGTCGTCCTGGAAGGTGGTGTAAACGTTCTCGCGGAAATACTCACTTGGCATCTTCGTTAGCGTGCCGGCCGGTAGCCAGTAGCGATGGCGATCGTATGCATGATCCATCCGATACATATAGTGCGGCACCCATCCGGCGTCGGCCTCGACGCATACTACTTTCAACTTCGGATGACGCTCGAAGACTCCGCCCAGGACGAAGGTGCCGATGATGTCCTGGCATCCGCGGATGATCGACAGGAAGCTGTTGAGCTTCGGCCCGCGCGTTTGGAAGTTATCGGTGCTGCTGGTCAGGATGTGAAAGCTCAGCGGCATCTGGAGATCGATCGCCGCCTCATAGAAGGGCGCATAGATAGGACTGTCGTAGTCCTCGAGCGCGGGATTACCGGGCATCATGACGCCCTTGAGCCCGAGGTCTTTCATCTTGCGCAGATCCGAGATTCCTTCCTCGACCGAACGCATCGCAGTCTGCCCCGTGCCTATCAACCTATCGGGATGCGCGGCGCAGTACTCGCCTATCCACAGGTTGTAGGCGTCGAAGCAAGCCTTCTTGTAGTCGAAGTCGCGATGGTTGCACAGTATCATGCCGACGGTAGGGTAGATGACTTCGGCGGCGACGCCGTCGCGATCCTGGTCGGCCATGCGCGCGTTAGGATCCCATCCTCCGCGATGCATCTCGTCGAACTTCGCGCCGTAAGTCCTGAGCTCGCTTGCGTCCTTGCCCGCAGCGGCGGCGAGAGCGACGTTGATTGGCCGCGGGAAGTCCTTGACGATGAACACGTCGCCGAGCTTCTCGTCGTGAATCATGTGCGGAGCCGTATCCTTATACTTGTGGTCGATTCGATCGATGTAAGTGTTGGGCGGCTCGGTGATGTGAGAGTCTGCGGAGATAATTGGCTTCTGCATTGTATGTTGTATGCCCTCGATTGGCTTCGCGGCGGCGCGAAATCCTGACCGGGTTTTGCAGTGAATCCTGCTGAGATTTCTATTACTAGAGGATAGTACGGTTTACAACGCGGCGATTCCATACCGATCGGTCTGGACCGCAAGGAAGCGCGCGCGGTATAGGTAGCAAATCGAGGGAACACGCCGATGGACTACGATCTCAAGATCACTGGCGGCACGATTTACGACGGTACTGGCGCGCCCGGGCGTGTCGGCGATGTCGCGATCAAGGACGGCAAGATTGCCGCGGTCGGCGAGGCGAAGGGCAAGGCCACTGCCACCGTCGAAGCCAAGGGTAAGGTCGTCGCGCCGGGTTTCGTCGATATTCATACCCACTACGACGCGCAGGTGATGTGGGATCGGATGATGACGATCTCGCCATGGCACGGCGTGACCACCGTCGTCATGGGGAACTGCGGATTCGGCGTGGCGCCGACCCGCCCGGAGCATCGCGGACTTATCATGCGCACGCTCGAAAACGTCGAAGGGATGAGTCTGAAGGCGCTCGAGACCGGGCTCGGCTACGAATGGCCGTTCGAGAGCTTCGAGGATTACATCGATACCATCGAGCGGCGTGGCACCGCGATCAACCTCGGCGCGCTGGTGGGACACACGCCGATAAGACTCTACGTGATGGGCGAGGAGGCGACCGAGCGTTCCGCGAGCGCCGACGAAGTCGCGGCGATGAAGACGCTCGTGCGCCGCGCGCTCGACGCCGGCGCGATCGGCTTCGCGACGTCGAAGTCGCCGACGCACGTCGGCTACAGCGGCAAGCCGGTCCCTAGCCGCATGTCGGACTTCGATGAGATAAGGACGCTCGCGTCGGCGATGGGCGAGGCGGGTCACGGCATCATGCAGGCGACGATAGGCCGCGAGCTGTTCCTGCGCGAGTTTGCGGAAATCGCGCGCGAGACTCATCGCCCGATTACTTATACGGCGCTGCTCGCGGGCATGAACGGTCCCGGAGGGCATCGCGGACCGCTCGAGGCGTCGCAGAAATTGTGCGACGAGGGGCTCAGCATAATACCGCAGGTCACCTGCCGTCCGCTCAACTTCGAATTCCAGTTCAAGGCGCCGTTTATCTTCGAGAGCATGAGCTTGTTCAAGCCGGTGTCGGCCGCGGACTTCGAGGGCAAGAAGAAAATCTATGCGGACCCGGAATTCCGCCGCGCGTTCAAGTCCAAGGCCGGCGAGGGTTCGCGAGGTGCGTTCGCCAATCGATGGGATCGCACGGTGATTTCGTTCTCGCCGACCGATCCGTCGCTGGAGGAGCGCAACCTGAATGAAGTAGCGAGCGAGCGCAGCCTCGATCCTATCGACCTCGCGCTCGATCTCGCGCTGGCGTCAAATCTCGAAGCGCGCTTTCGCATGTCGATCCTCAACAACGTCGAAGATGACGTCGCGGAACTGCTCGCCGGACGTCATACCGTGCTTGGGCTGTCCGACGCGGGCGCGCATGCAAGCCAGCTCTGCGACGCGTGCTTCTCGACCTACATGCTCGGCCGCTGGGTGCGTGAGAAGCGCGCAATCCCGATGGAGCGTGCAATCTGGATGCTTAGCGCGCGCCCGGCCGAGGTATTCGGTATCACGGACCGGGGGCGGCTGATGCCAGGCCTCGCGGGCGACGTCACGATTTTCGATCCGGACAAAGTGGGCGCGAGCAAACTACGCCGCGTGTACGATCTACCTGCGAACCAGGATCGCCTGGTCGCCGACGCGGAAGGAATCGACGCGGTGATAGTCAACGGCACTGTCATCCGGCGCGAGAACGAGGACCAGGTATCGGCGGAGGGCTCACTGCCGGGCAAGCTACTTCGTCACGGCCACGCCAGGCCGTAGCGCAAGACCTAGGACGACGGGCGGGTAATGGCCTAGTCCTATCCGGGCCATCGCACAACCTAGTTAGTAGAATTGCAATTCCTGTTAACTCCAGCAATTATAGTTACTGGATACGCTACAGGTACAACTAACGAAGCGTTGGGGACCTATCGGGGACCTAAAGGAGCAAATGACTTGGAGATCGATAAAATCGTTGCAGACTTGACGAAGGAAAGAGACCGGCTGGCCC
>JBAWCX010000547.1:0-26375 GCA_049590495.1 Binatus sp. (SeqCode) | reverse complement strand
CCCCTGCACCCAGTACTAAGAGTTAGAAAAGCGGCTCTCCCGACGGGGAGCCGCCTCCCTTTTAGGAGAAACCACAATGAACATTCCGAAATCGGTACGCGACGTGATCGCCAAGGGACCGCTTGCTCATTTGACTACGCTCAACTCGAAGGGGGGCCCGCAGGTCACCGTTATTTGGGTTGGAATTGAAGGCGAAGAGTTCGTGATCGGCCACCTCGCGGAGCATCAGAAGGTCAAAAACATCAGGCGCGATCCACGAGTCGCGCTGTCCTTGCTCAGCGACACGACCAACAAGCAGGGACTGCGGGAATACCTGGTGGTTTACGGCAACGCGCGTGTCACCGAAGGCGGGGCAGTGCCGCTTGTGCTGCGCCTGGCGCCTCTCTACCTCGGGCCGAAGGCGGAATTTCCGCCGCCGTCGATGCGCAACATCCCGGGCTACATCACCCGCATCACGCCGACCCGCTTCTCGGGCGTCGGGCCGTGGGCTGAAAAATCTGCGGAGTAACGATGCGCGAAGCCTCCTCCGCCTGGTGCGTTGACACGAGGCGCGGCAGGCCGGAGAATTGACGCCTAATGGCACGAATTACCGTTGAAGATTGCCTCGAAAACATCCCCAACCGCTTCGAGCTCGTGCTCGGTGCGGCGCGCCGCGCCAAGCAGCTGCTCAAGGGCGCGCGGCCACTGGTGGAATCGGACAACAAGGAAGTAGTGACGGCGTTGCGCGAAATCGCCGCCGGCAAGGTTACGATCGAAGAACCCGACGCCTGACGGGGCACGATCGATCCGACAACAGCCGACTGAGCTTTTTTGTTGTCGCCGCCGACGGCTCGAGAATTGATGTCCGCATCTCGTGCCAGCGTGTGACGAAGCTGGAGCCATACTGTGGCGCGCAAACCCGGCAAACCGACCCGTCGCAAGCGCACAACCGAAGCTAAAGGCGACCGCAAGACCGGCGCCGGAGCTCGTCGCGGGCGCGCGAATCCCGAGCCAATAGAATCCACCGAATCCGAATCGGAGCTCGACACCGAAGCTGCTCGCGATAACGACGCGCCGATCGAAGTCTCAGAGTTTCGTCCGATAGCAAGCAGCGACGACGACGCGACGGCGGAATCCGAGCCCGATGAGGCCGATGCGAAAGCCGACGCCGACAGGGAAAAGGAGAGCGGCGCGCTTGTCGCCACCGATCCTCTGGGCCGCTACCTTGCCGAGATTCGCCGCTTCCCGCTGCTGTCGCGCGAGGAGGAGGCCGTCATCGCGCGGCGCTACGTCAGAGACAAGGATCCCCAGGACGCCTACCGGCTGGTGACGGCCAACCTGCGCCTGGTCGTGAAACTCGCGTACGAGTTCGCGCGCGCGACCAAAAATGTGCTCGACCTCATCCAGGAGGGCAACGTCGGTCTGATGGAGGCGGTCAAGAATTTCGACCCCGAGCATGGAATCCGCTTCCCGTCGTACGCGGTGTGGTGGGTGCGCGCGTATATCTACCGCTACCTGATCAACAACTGGCGGCTGGTGAAGATTGGCACGACGCAGGCGCAGCGCAAACTGTTTTTCAATCTGCGCAAGGAGACAGAACGGCTCGAGCGCGAAGGATTCAAGCCGCAGCCTTTACTACTCGCACATCGAATGGGCGTGCGCGAAAGCGACGTGCGCGAGATGCAGGAACGGATGGGGCAGAGCGAGGTGTCGCTCGATCAACCGACGGGCGCCGGCGATGACAACGATACGCGGCTGCTGGACGTAATCCCCGACGCCGGGCACAACCCGGAAACCGAGACCGCCGACCGCGAGTGGCGCGACTTCGCCCACGACAAGGTCGAGCAGTTCGCGGCGACGCTCGAGGGCAAGGAGCTGGAGATTTTCAGGGCGCGGCTGCTGGCCGAGGATCCCGAGACGCTGCAGGAAATAGGCGCGCGCTTCGGAATCAGCCGCGAACGCGTACGGCAGATAGAAACTCGGCTCAAGCGCCGGCTCAAGGAGTTTATCGAGGCGTCGGCGCCCGACATCGAGGGCTCCGGACCGTCCTAAATTCCCGCCATTTCATTTCGATTACCCCATTGCCGCTGATAGCCGCCGCTTGCGATAATGCCGGCTGAGGCGGATCGCGCAAGGAGCCCTGCAGTCGATGCGAGAACGCAGTTGCGCGCTGGTGGTGGTGGGTAACGAAATCCTTTCCGGCAAGGTTCAGGACTCGAACGCGTTCTTCGCGGCTCGCGAGCTGCGCAAGATTGGCGTCGCGCTCGCTCGTATCGCAACTATCCCCGACGAGCTCGCTTTGATCGCCGGCGAAGTCGCGTACTGCTCGCGCAACTTCGATTTCGTGATCACGTCGGGCGGCGTCGGCCCGACTCATGACGATCTCACGATGGAAGGCGTCGCGCGCGCGTTCAACCGGCGCCTGGTGATGAATCCCGAGCTCGAGCGGCTCATCCGCGAACATTCTCGTGAGCGCTCGCTCGACGCGGTCCTCAGGATGGCCGAGGTGCCGGAGGGCGCGGTGCTCAACGACGCCGGCGACATCCGGTTTCCGACCGTGCAGATCGAAAATGTGTACGTGCTGCCCGGAATTCCGCAACTGTTCGAGGCCAAGCTGCGGGCGCTGAGCAGCCGCTTCGCGACCGATCCATATTTCATGCGCGCGATTTACCTGAACGCGGGTGAGGGCGCGATCGCAGGACACCTGAACGACTGCATGCGCAATTTTCCGGAGCTGATGCTGGGTTCGTATCCGCGGATCGGAGATCCCGATTACCGCGTGAAGCTAACGCTCGAGTCGAAGAACGCAGATTATCTCGAGCGCGCGTTTCGTCATTTGATGGGGCTGCTGCCGGCCGAGGCGGTGGTCAAAACCGAGTAGTAATTTACGCCCGAACGGGGAGGTGGAGGTAATCATGAGGAAAGGAAGTTTCAGATTCGCGGTGATCGCGCTTGGCTGGTCGCTGATGCTCGCGATGACGGCCGGTCCGCTCGCTGAATACGCCGCGGCGCAGACGCAGCAAGTAGGCGCGGCAGGGCAAACGCAGATCCCGCAGCCGCAGGACAATAGCGTCAACTGGCCGGGCGCGGGATACGGCGCAGGAGCACTAGTGGTGAATCTCGTCTATATCCCGTTGAAGATGGTCTACGCGATCCTCGGCGGAATCGTTGGCGGCGGTACTTACCTGGTGACCGCCGGCAATTCGCAGGCGGCCAACACGGTGTGGCGCAGCTCGCTCGGCGGCGACTACGTCGTGACACCGCAAATGCTCGCGGGCCAGCAGCCGATCAATTTCAGCGGGCCGACGGACACTCCGCCGGTTGTGGCGCCGTCGACGAGTTCCTCGTCGAGCATGACGACCACGACCGCCAGCTCGGGTGGTGTCGCACCGATAACGCCGATATCGCCGTCAGGCTCCGCCGCGAGCGCGTCGTCGTCAGCTGGTGGCCAGCCGCTCGATCACGGCAGCGGTCCCGCAGGCGGATCAGCAGCGGCCCCGAATGTCGAGTAGCGCTTCCCCTCTCCCTGTAAGGGAGAGGATGAAGGTGAGGGTCCTTGTACAGCGCGCTATTTTGCGCGCGACTTAAGATTCCGCTTTTGGAAGGCGTACTCAAAGCTTGTGCAGATTGGAGAGTCGCGCATGAAGAAGATTCGCTTCGTCTGGAAATCGACCTGAACGACTTGCCGCGACGCAAGAAGTTTCTTGCGCAAAGATCTCGGCGCCGAGCTTGACGAGCGCGACTACGCAAAGGTCCCGCTGAGTGCGGATGAGCTGCGGGATCTGTTCGCAGGCCGCGACCCGCGCGATTTCATAAACCCGCGCAGCCCAGCCTTCAAGGCGATGGGCCTGGCGGGCAAATCGCTAACGCCCGAACAGGCGTTAGCGCTGATGGCGAAGGAACCAAATCTGATCAAGCGCCCAATCGTAGTAGCGGGCAAGGAAATCATCGCCGGCTTCGATCGCGACCGCCTGCGCGCAGCGCTGAAATAGACGATCATGAACGCGCGAGCGTTATGCGCGAGCGCGCAGTGCCTCACAGGCTTGCCGCGGGTTACGCGCGCGGACTTGATCTCGATATGCAGGCGCGGGCGCGATGCTGTCTTCCAAAAGCGGAATCTTTGAATCGCGCGCAAAAGTCACCCTCACCCGCTCCTTAGGCGCGGCCTCTCCCGCAACTACGCGGGCGAGGCTGGTAATCGGTGGCACGGAACGCGACATCCTAACTCCGCGCTGTATAAGGACCCTCACCTTCATCCTCTCCCTTGCGGGGAGAGGGGGAAGCGCTATCTGCGTCCTATGTATTGTCTAACCAGTATGACCTCGCTTGTTTTCGCCGCGCCCTGACCTAAACTTCCCGGTCTCGAATACAGCCCGAGGGTAGCCTTGCAATAGCGGGGTCTCTGAGGTAAGGACGTGTCATTGCCCAAATAAAAATGTTAAAGCATACAGACAACGTCTAGATGATATAAAATAAATACCAGTGGTAGATAAGGCGTCAGATCGTATCGGAGAGAGGTCAGTTCACTCGGCAATCAGCAGCATCCATAGATAGACCAACGTTGGTGAGCGAGAGCCATGTCAAAAGGGAAAGGTCCGACCAACAGAAACGCAAAGAGCGCCGCACGCCGCATGCTGCCTATCACCGCCGTTCTGGCAGTGGTTGTCGCGCTGGCCTTCGGCGGAGAGGTAGCGGTCGCGCAAGACCAGGCTCCCTCGGCACCGTCGCAGCCCTCGGCAGGCGCACAGACCCAGAACTTGGCTCCGCCGGAATCCATCGATGACCCCCCGGCTCAGGACGCGCCGGCGCCGCATCCGCATCCTCATCCAAGGGCTTCCAGATCAACCCTGAGCGAGCATCTCAGCAGCGATTTAAGCCAGTACCTCCACCAGCATCACTTGCCGTTCGTCGATGCGATGGTGTTCAGCAACGCAGACGGGCGGCCGACTTCAGTGAAGCTGTCTGGCCAGGTTCGCACCGAGCACGGCAAAGAAGACGCCGAGACCAAATCCACCGATTTTCTCAACGAGCCGGGTCTGAGTGTCCAGAACCACATCGAGGTTGACGCCAGCCTCGCATCGACAGCGCCGCCCGCGTCGAGTTCCGCATCTGCCGAGGCCCCGCCAGTCGCGCCCGCATCGGTTGCCGCGGCCGACCCTTGCACGGACCTGTGTCTCAAGGACGAGGGCCATTGCAACAGTGCTTGCCAGACTCAAGCGGCTAGCAGCGCTTCGAGCGGAGGTCTCGCAGGGATTCTGGGTGGCCTTGGACAGTCGGCGACCCAACTGCAGCAGTGCAACGATCAGTGCGTGCAGACGCGAGAGCACTGCAAGTATGATTGCGGCCAAAGCGCAAGTTCGGGCCCGTCGTCCCAAGCGGCAGACAGCGGCAGTGCACCACCAAGTGCTTCAGATCATCGAGCTGAAGGTCCTGACATACCGCCGGAATAGATGACCGGTATCGAGAAGCAATTGTCGACCGGAATCATTAAGCGGTGACAACTGGACAATCAACGGGAGGGAAAATGAAAGGGGTAAAGTTGCTGCTTGCGACGATCTTCATCGCAACCACCGTTGGCATCGGAGCGTCGGCGTCCGCGGCGCCCGACGGACTCGCAGACTCGCACGGAGTTTGGCATGACGCCGGATATTGGCATGAGAATCATCCCGACTGGGTATACCGATACCATCCGGAGTGGGCTGTCGAGCATCAGGATTGGTGGATGGCCGACCACGGACGTCATCCCGAATGGTTCAATTCTCCATACTGGAGACGGTATCCAGTGTGGACCTATGGCGCCTATGACCGAGGCCATGTTTGGCGCGATGCGGGGTGGTGGCACGAGCGAGACGCAGGCTGGTTCTATGCTCATCATCCGGAATGGGCGGAGGCGCATCCCAACTGGCTTCGTGACGACCACGGCCGGCATCCTGAGTGGTTTCACTCAGCGTATTGGAACGAACATCCTCGCGACTGGAACCATCCTGGCGAAGAATACCGAAGGGAACTCGACCGGAACGTCGAGTATCAGCATTCCCATTATGCGGGTACACCCTACGACCACCATGACTATCACGGAGGCGGCGCGCCGACTGAGCATTGGAATGGCGCTCAATATCATGCCGCCGCAACCAACCCATACCACGCTTCGGCGACAAATCAGTACCATGCGTCTTCGACATACCATGCAAGCGTAAGTTCCGCTGGCCACAGCGGCGGTGGCGGCGGAGGCGGTCACAAACACTAAGTCTGCCCGTTCTGAAGCATAGACCGGCGAGAGGGGGCGCTACGCTGAGTTTCGCGTGCAATAGTGCGGGCGCGATGCTATTTCCTGAGCTAGGCGAGGTGTTTTTTCATGGCATTTTCTGACGATCTCTTTTTCGCTCCGGCTCATCGGCTGGCCGCGATGCTGCGGGCGCGCGACGTGTCTTCGGTGGAAATGGTCGACGCTTTTATCGAGCGGATCGAGTCGGTGAATCACGGCCTCAACGCGGTCGTCACGCTGGTCGAGGAGCGTGCGAGCCGCGAAGCTGAAGAGTCCGACCTCCGTCTCGGCGGCAAGGGCGAGGTTCGCCCGCTCGAAGGGCTGCCGATCACAATCAAGGATTCGATAATCACCGAGGGCGTGCGCTCGACCTGGGGAACGAAGATGTTCGAGCATCACGTGGCCAAGCAAGATGCGCCGACGGTCGCGCGCCTGCGCGCCGCGGGCGCGATCATTATCGGGAAAACCAACACGCCCGAGATGACCCTCGACTACGACTGCGACAATCCCGTTTTCGGCCAGACCAACAATCCGTGGAATCGCGAGCGCGTGCCCGGTGGATCGAGCGGCGGCGAGGCAGCCGCGCTTGCAGCCGGAATGTCGCCGTTGGGCATGGGCTCCGACTATCGCGGATCGATCCGCGTGCCGGCGCATTTCTGCGGTATCGTCGGGCTCAAGCCGACGTGGGGAACGATTCCCGGCAGCGGGCATATGCCAGGCGGTACGATGACACCGCCGCTCGCGCATATGTCGACGATCGGTCCGATGGCGCGCTACGTGGACGATCTCACGCTCGCGTACAATATCCTGAAGGGGCCGCATCCAAGCGCGCCGTACACCGTGCCGACGCCGGACGTCCATCCTGAAAAAGTCGATCTGAAAAAGATTCGATGCGCGATCTTCACCGACGCATGCGACGTTCCGGTTACGTCCGACACGCGCGCAGCGATCGAACGCGCGGGACGCGAGCTGCAGAAGATGGGGGTCGTCGTCGAAGCCGTGAAGCCGCCAGTCGAGGAGGGCGAGCGGCTGTGGTGGGCATACAGCGGCGCGGACGGCAATCGGCTGCTGGTCGAAGCGCTTGGTGAAGGCCTGAAACTCTCCCGCGACAAGCTGCGAAACTTCATGGTCGCGAGCGAGGGAAAGTCGGCGGCGGAGTTCTTCAAAATCGCGATGGAACGCGACGCATGGCGCGCCCAGCTCGCCGAGTTCATGGAACGTTACCCGATCATTCTCGGTCCGACGTTCGGCGTGACCGCGTTCAAGCACGGGGCAGTCGAGGTCGAAATCGACGGGAGAAACTTTCCGTACCTGCTGGCGAGCTGGCCGGTCGCATGGGCAAGCTGCGCAGGACTCCCGGGCGCAGTGGTGCCGTGCGGAAAAGATCGCGACGGGCTGCCGATCGGCTTGCAGATTGTCGGGCGCGCCTTCGGCGAGGAGACGGTGCTCGCAGTCGCGAAAGCGGCGGAAGCGGCGCTGGGCGGGTATCAGAAACCGCCTATGTGAGCGTGGCGGCGCGTAACCAGGGAAGGGTAAATCACTTTATTTGATGTGAAACCCGCGGTGGGTTTCACACTTCCTTCGGCAGGGGTGACCCCTGCACCCAGAACCAAGAAAAGAAAGATGCGGGACTTCGTCCCTGTTAGAACTTTTTTGTTACTAAACTGCGAAGCCGGTTGTGCGGCCGAGAACACGGTGGGACTCTCTCTTAAGTCACCCCGGTTCCTGTCCAACCGATGGGGTCCACCTCAGGGCCACAGTGTTGGACCAACCTGTGGTGGTCGACGAGAACGTAATCACCAGCCGCTTCATTTACGACATCCCGCAGTTTGTCGATGCGATTGTCGCTAAACTTGACGAACGCCAAAGGAGATACCAGTGATCGAGCTCATCGTTCTCTACAGGATGCCCAACGATCCCGAGCGTTTCGAGAAGTATTACCGCGAAGTCCATGGGCCGATAACCAGCAAACTGCCCGGACTTAAAGGCTACAAGTATGGGCCTGCCCGTGCGCTGGACGGCGGCCCCGGCGAATTCTTCTGGTACTGGTCCGGCACATTCGACAGCCGTCAGGCTGCCCTCGATGCCATGGCGTCGCCGGAAGGCCTGGCGGGCGCTGCCGACGTGCCAAACTATTATCATGATGATCCGCTCTTCATGTTCTTCGAAAAGTAGTCGATATTTTCGCGCCGCGTGCGCTGATCGAGGGCGCCAGGTCACGGATCGAATCGAGCAAGCTCTTCGCTGCCGGGGTCATAGCGCTCCTCCGTCGGAGTTATCTAGAAAACAAAAACGGCCGAGTCTTACAACCCGGCCGTTCGAGCGTCAAAGATGTTTGTCGCAGCTACGCGGTCTTCTCGGCCTTTTCGCTGCCTGCATCGAGGTTGCGTTCAACCCGCTCGCCGCGCGCGGGTCGCTCGGGCTTGTCTACCGTCTTGTCGCCACGAGCGCGGGGCACGATGTTGCTGGTGGTCAGCACCTCGATAAACTTGCGCACTGCGGGCGAGAGCTCGCGGCCGCGCTTGTAGATGATCGCGAGCGGCCGGAGAAAGGTCCCTTCTTGGAACTCGAGCATCCGCAAAGTGCCGCGCGTGACCTCGTTCTCGACCGTCATACGCGGCACGATCGCGCATCCGAGCCCAATCTCGACGGCGCGCTTGATGGTTTCGATATTGTCGAATTCCAGCACGTAAGTCGGCTTGACGCCGTGCTCGCGCAGGATTCGATCGGAGGCCTTGCGCGTCGGGATGTCGCGTTCGTAGCCGACGAACTTCTGACCCTGCAACTGCCCGACATTTACCTTCGTGTGCTTGGCGAGCGGATTGTCGGGAGGCACGGCGAGCACCAGTTCGTCGTGGCGAAACGGCACCGAAACGATCTGGCTGCGCTTGGCGGGATAGGCAACGACGCCGAGATCGACCTTGCCTTCGATAAGGTCTTCGTAAATTTTATTCGAGCGCAGATACTCGAGATGTACGTTGACCGCCGGATAGTTGCGCAGAAACTCGGTCAGGTACGGCGGCAATTCGTGCAGGCCGACGCTGTAAACCGTGCCGACGCGAATCGAGCCCGCGACCACCGAGCCGATCTCGCGCAGCCGATTTTCCAATTCCAGGAAACGGCGCACGATTTCCTTGCTCGCGGTATATAGAATTTGTCCCGCTGGCGTGGGTTTGACTCCCGCTCGTCCGCGTTCTATCAATCGGCAGTCGTACTTCTCTTCGAGGCTGCGGACCTGCTGGCTGACCGCCGATTGAGTGACGAAGTTTTGCGACGCGGCATAAGAAAAGCTTCCGCTTTCGATTATGTCGCAGAAGACCTTTAGCGTTTCGATGTGCATATTGCTGGCTTGACGTATAAGGCTACGTGATACCCAAATCCGAAGCAAACAGTAGCCGGAATGAGAGAATTTTCGGCTCAGATAAGCCTGCGGAACGAACGCGCGCGGGTCAAGAGCGTGCAATACTAGCGCTATGATTTCGGTCATCCAAAGAACAATCAACCCGGACGGATTCGTGTCGGCCGCAGGCCGGTATCTCGCAGTAAAACTGCATTCAAAAATCGGATGGAGCACAACATGTCGGATTTATTGAGAGACCTCGACTTTTTTCACCTCGACGACCTCCTGACCGATGAAGAGCGGATGGCCCGCGACACCGCCAAACGCTTCGTCGATCGCGAGATTTTGCCGCTGATCGAGCGCAATTTTGCTAGCGAAACCTTCCCAATGCATCTCGTACCGCAAATGGCTGAGCTTGGGATGTTTGGAGCTAATCTGAAGGGCTATGGATGCGCGGGCATGAACAACGTCGCTTATGGCCTGATTATGCAAGAGCTCGAGGCGGGTGACTCGGGGCTGCGCTCGTTTGCGTCAGTGCAAAGCGCGCTTTCGATGTACGCGATTTATGCAAACGGGAGCGAGGAACAGAAGCAGCGCTACTTGCCGGAAATGGCCAAGGGAAAATTGATCGGATGCTTCGGGCTGACCGAGCCGGACCACGGCTCGGACCCGGGCGGGATGGAAACGCGGGCGCGGCGCGACGGCGACGGGTGGATTCTCAACGGAACCAAGCGATGGATCACGAACGGGTCAATCGCCGACGTCGCGATAGTGTGGGCGAAGGTCGATGAGGGCATAACCGGGTTCCTCGTCGAGAAGGGGACGCCGGGATTCTCGACGCGCGACATCCACGGAAAATTTTCAATGCGCGCTTCGATCACGTCGGAGCTTATCCTGGAAGATGTGCGGATTCCCAAGACGGCGCATCTCGAGAAAGCGCGCGGGCTCAAGGGTCCGCTCGGATGCCTGACGCAGGCGCGCTACGGAATTGCGTGGGGCGCGATTGGCGCGGCGCGATCGTGTTTCCATTGCGCGCTGGACTATACGAAATCGCGCAAGCAATTTTCGCGTCCGCTCGCGGGCTATCAACTGGTGCAAGCGAAGCTGGTGAAGATGCTGACCGAGATCACCAAGGCGCAAATGGTCTGCCTGCGCCTCGCGCATCTGAAGGATCAGGGCAAGATGCGTCCGGAGCACGTATCGTTCGCGAAGCGCAACAACGTCAACGAGGCGCTGAAAATAGCGCGCGACGCTCGCGACATGCTGGGCGCCAACGGAATCGTGAACGAGTACCCGGTGATCCGTCACATGCTGAACCTGGAGACGGTGAATACCTACGAGGGCACTTTCGACGTGCATACGTTGATCCTCGGGCGCGACATCACCGGCGAAAGCGCGTTCGAGTAAGGCGGCGTATTCGTTGCTTACCGCCGTCGCCGGCCGTCGTGCTAGAACTTCGAATCAGGGAGAACTCACCATGATCAAGGCAAAGGCGTTCAATCATGCGGCGTTCCGCGTCAGCGATGTCGAGAAGGCGACCAGCTTTTACGAAAACGTGCTCGGCCTGAAAAAGCTGCCGCGGCCGAACTTCGGCTTCGGCGGCGCGTGGTACGGGATCGGCAACAATGCGTTGCACATCATCTCGAGCGAGAACCGCGGCCAGAAACCCGACCCGCTCGGCGCGCACGTCGCGTTTGACGTCGAAGACTTCGACGAGACCAAGCGCACGCTCAAGGAAATGGGAATCGAGTTCCTCGAGGCGCCGGCGAACATGGGCGCCGGCCGCCAACTATGGATCCTCGATCCCGACGGCAACACCGTCGAGCTGAGGACGGAGAAATAGGCCCGCTCAGATTCCGCGCGCGCTTGTGGCAAGCTTGTACGTCGGTCTATGTAGATGTGCACCAAAGACATCTGTTCCCGGGCCACGCGTTGATAACGACGAGCGGTAGAAACCAGATAAGGAGACGCAAATGCCTCTCTACCTGATCGAGCGAAATTTTGCGGAGCAGTTAAACGTGGACCCCAAGGCGATTCCGACGATTACCCAGGTAAACGCCGATGCCGGCGTCCAGTGGCTTTACTCCTTCCTGAGCGCAGACAAGAAGAAGACCTACTGCCTGTACGAGGCGCCCAATCCGGAGGCTATCCGCGCGGCGGCGAAGAAGCTGAACCTTCCAGCCGACGTGATCGTCGAGTTAGGCGAATCGCGGATCTCGCCGACAGCTCCGGGACTCCTTACTCCAACCCGCGGTACGTGATCGATCGCGCTAGTCGGTCCGCATCTGCGTTATCGCTGCCGTGACGCGCTCCTCGAGCGCGCTCATCCCCAACTCGCGAGTCGTGGCGAGAGCAGCGTCGAGCAGCGCGGCTGCCTTGTCGCGGTCGCCCGAATCGCGGCGCGCGAGAAGCATCGCGGCGTACTGCGCTTGCGTGTGGGCTAGCCAGGGCCGCGCGTCCATGCGTGCGTTCATTGCCAGCGCATCTTCAAAGTGGCGCGTCGCTTCGTCCCAGCGCTCGAGAACCGTTGCGAGCGCACCCAGGTAACGAGAGAGGGCGCCGTGGCAAGCTATCCCACTACCAACGACCACGTTCGTCCCGTCGAACGGCTTCAGAATCTGGTACAACGTCGCGGCGCGAGCGCGGTCCTGAAGGAATGTGCAGACGTCGACGAGATACGTCATCGTACCCAGCCACGCAACGTCGAGAGGCAAGTCGGCGAAGTCGTCCTGCGCGAGGTCCTCGAATTCCTTTCGCGCGTCGTCAGTCAACCCGAGCTCTGAATAGATCACCGCCAAGCCTGGACGCCACGCGGCGGCGGCAGAATTCTGTTGGACAAACATCCGTACGACGGGCTCTACCTCCTTGAGGCGACCCTGCTGGCGCCGCAACGCAAACATCTGCTGCCCAAAGATTCCTGATGCGGCCTCCCCCTGTACCCGCTGCCCGATCGCCAGGGCCTGCTGGGCCAGGATTTCGCTGTCTTCGAAGCGGCCCGACATTGCGGCCCGAGCCGCCCGAAAAACGGCGACCAGGTAGATTGTGAATGGCCGGTTCTTTTCCTCTGACAATCGACTCAACTCGTCGTTCGTCCTGTCTGCCGCCACCATTTCTCCCGACTCGAGCAGAGCGTATGAGCGCGGCCAGAGTGCCTCGTGTCCCAGTTCTACCGAGTGTGCTGCCCTGCTAGCTTCCAGCAACTGATCTGAGACTATAAGCCGTTGCTGGGCTTGCTCCGGACGCGACAGGGCATAAAACATTCCTTGAAGGCTGTGCGCCAGCAAACCCGGGTCGTCGTATCGCCGGGCCATCGTGACCCCCTTCTCGGCGTATAGCATCGCTTGCTGCTGATCGCCCATAACTCCGAGCGCGAGCGCGAGACTGCCATGAACTTTCGAGGTGAGAGGATTGTCTTCCGACCCCAGCCTTTGTAGTCCGTCTTCGAGCAAGCGAACCACATTGGGTGTAGTCATTCCGCCAAAATGCGCCGTTTGCGAGTACTTCAGGGCAGCATTTACCAGATCGTCGGTCGATCCCAGCGACCTGGCGACTTCGCTGGCGCGTACGAACGCGTCGCAGGCTTCCGTGAATTCGCCGGCAGCCTGTTGCGCTTCGCCAAGTTTGTACAGGAGCGAGTAACGCGTGGCCTCGTCGTCGGGACGGTTTCGCTCAGCCGAATCAGAGGTGGACCCGAGCAGGTCGAGCCCCTTCTGGAGATGGTTGATGGCCTCGAGGTTCGCCCAGCGCGCAAGTGCTCGCGCTCCCGCGCGATGCCAGTACGGAACCGCCTCTGCTCCCAGCCCCGCTTCTGTGTAGTGATGCGCGATCAGCTCCGGTTGAGTCTCCGCGATCTCGGGGAATTGCGCCTCGAGAACGCGCGCGACGCGTTGATGCAGAACTCTGCGCCGTTCGAGCAACGCTGAGCCGGAGGCAACTTGCTGCGATAGTGCGTGTTTGAAGACGTACGCGATGTCGGAAACGGCTGGTTGCTCGTAGATAAACTCTGCTATCTGCAGCTCCGAGAGCATCCTCTGCAGCTCGTCGTCGGCTTTCCCGGAGACTTCTCTTACCAGGCTCAACGGGAACTCCTTGCCAATCACGGCGAGCGTCTGCAGCAAATCTTTCTGCTCTGGCGGCAGCCGGTCGATGCGCGAGGCCAGCACCGCCTGGACCGTCGACGGGATTTGAATGCTGCTCAGAGCCTTGGCGAGCTTGATGGATCCGTTGCGAAGAAGGGCGCCCTGCTCGAACAACGCCTGCACGATCTCTTCCATGAAAAACGGGTTGCCTTCGGTTTTCTCGATGATCAAGCGCTTGAGCGGCGCCAGGTCGTGGCCGTCGTCAAGCAGCGCCTTCAACATCTCCTCGCCACTCTCGGCGCCGAGCGGGTCAAGCCTGAGTTGCGTATAGTAAGTCTTGTTTCCCCAGTTGTGGGTGAACTCCGGCCGGTAATTCACCAGCATCAACACCCGCGCCGTGCCAATCGAATCGGCGAGCAGGTTTAGCAGGGCCCGCGACCCATCGTCGAGCCAGTGCAGGTCCTCGAAGATCACGATGAGCGGCTGGCTGACGCTTTCGCGCAGCAGCAGGCGCTTGATCGCGTCGAGGGTCCGGCGCCTCCTGATTTCGGGTTCCATGCGGGCGAGCTGGTCGTCGCTCTCCGCCACCTCGAGCAGGGTGAAGATATATGGCAGGGTGTCTTCCAGCGCTCGATCCAGGATCAGGATCTTTCCGGCGATCTTCTCGCGGCGCCTGCGCGCGTCGTCATCCGGGGTGATCGCGAAATAGTTTTTGAGCAGGTCTATCAGGGGCAGGTATGCCGACGCCTTGCCGTGCGAAACCGACAAAGTCTCCAGCAGCAGGCATCCCGGCTGGCCGACCGCCTGGAACTCGAAGAGCAGGCGCGATTTGCCGACCCCGGCCTCGCCCACCGCTGCGACCATTTGGCCGCGCCCGCTCTTGGCGAGTTCGAGCGCGCGCTTCATTTGCGCGAGTTCGGCCTCGCGGCCCACGAACTTCGAGAGCCCGCGCCGGGCAGACGCCTGCAAACGCGTACGCAGCGGACCGAGCCCGGTCACCTCGTGGACGTTTACTGCATCGCTCACGCCCTTGACCCGCGTCGGTCCGATCGAGCGGAACGTAAAGTAGCCTTCGCAGAGCTTGCGGGTATCCTCAGTCGCCGCGATCGTGCCTGTCGCCGCAATCGTCTGCATTCGCGATGCGAGATTGTTGGTATGCCCGATCGGCGTATACTCGGCGCGGCCCTCGGCGGTCTGAATCGCGCGTACCACGACTTCGCCGGTGTTCACGCCGATGCGGATCTCGATTGGCGCCCGACCCCGCTCGCGCAGCTTCGTCGCGTAGCGTCGGAGGTCTTCCTGCATCCGCAGCGCAGCATGTAGCGCGCGTTGCGGGTGGTCCTCGTGGGCGAGCGGAGCGCCGAACATCGCGAAGATACCGTCGCCGGTCGATTGAACCACGTAGCCATCGTAGCGATGCACGGCCGCGATCATGAGCTTGAGCGCAGGATCGATGATGGCGCGCGCCTCCTCAGGATCGAGGTCCTGCTCAAGCTCCGTCGAGCCCTTGATGTCGGCAAACAGCGCCGTGACAATCTTGCGCTCGCCTTCTGCGACGTCAGGTTCGCTCTGTTCCGACGCGATCCGCACCGATGACTTTGAAGGAGCGCGCGCGGTCGATTTCGATACATCCGAAGTCAGCGGTTCGGCGCAGCCCGAGCAGAATTTCGCATCAGGCGCGTTCAGACGAGCGCACTTCGGACACGCGCGACTCAGCGACGTCGCGCACTGATTGCAGAAGCTCGCATCCGCGGCGTTCTCGGTGCCGCACTTCGTGCAACGCATACCTTTAACCTTTAAGCTCTTATCACCGGCGTTCGCCAAGGACTAGCTAGCGCGCCTGCCTTTTCAAATCCTCGATCCCGACGGCAACACCGTCGAGGCTGCGGACCGAGAAGTAGGCGGCTTCAGCGCGAACGGAACTGCGGGATGATGTCTTCGGCGAAGGCCTGAATATCTTCTTCGGCGGTCAACAGCGGATTGTGCATGAATATGAAGTGAGTGACGCCGGCCTTTATGAATCCTTCGATTTTATCCACGCACTCCTGCGTGCCGCCGATGATGATCCGATCGCGCGCCTTTTCCGGAGTGGTCTGCGACATCATCGCGACGATCCCGGCGAGCGTCTCCTCACGCTGCTTGGAGGCCTTGTAGCACAACGCGAGCATCAGGGTTTTTTCGATTTCATCGGTGTTGCGCCCGACCGTATCCCCATGGCGCTCGATCACGCCGATGAGCCGTTTCATCTCCGCCGCATCGGCGTTGCCCATGTTCCACATGTCGGCGTGCTTCGCGACTATCTTGAGCAGCACCTTTTCGCCGTGGCCGCCGATCATCAGTGGCAGATGCTTTTGCACCGGCTTTGGATTACAGACCGCGTCGACGACGTTGTAATGCTTGCCCTTGAGCGTGGTCTTTTCCTGGGTGAGCATCCCCTTGATGATCTGGCATGATTCGTCGAGCGCCTGTAGCCGGCCGCCAACGGTTTTGAAATCGATGCCGAAGCTCCGATGTTCCAGCTCGAACCATCCGGCGCCGAGCCCCAGGTTGAGCCTGCCACCGCTTACTTGATCGAGCGTCGCGGCCATTTTCGCCGTGAGACACGGGTTGCGGTAGGTGTTGCCGTTGACCAGCGCGCCGATACGCGCACGCTTGCTGTTCTGGCTGAGCGCGCTCAGAATTGTCCAGCTTTCCATGCAAGGGCCGGTTGGGTCGGGCACGAAGATTGGGTAGAAGTGATCGAACGCCCAGAGCGAGTCGTAGCCCCAGCTATCGGCCTTGCCCCAAAAGGTTCGCAATTGTTCCCATTCGATGTTCTGCTGTCCGGTCTGCACTCCAAAGCGAATCGGATGCTTGTTCATCAATCTTCCTCCGTAGTGGTTCTCGACGGTCTCGTGTTCAATACTCGATTCGTCACAGCTTTCGCACCGGCTTTGCCGGCCCCCAGAGACTCAGATTCCCGCTAGCTTGCGGGCGTAGGCGGCCACCGTCTTGAAGTCATACTCGCGATAGGCCTGCAACTTCTCGGCTTCGAAGCCGCCTTCCGCGTGCACCGCCAGCACTTCCTGGTAGCCGCCGAAATCTGACGATGTCAGATCACTGATCAGGTTCAGCAGCCTGAGCCGCTTCTCGGCGTCGAAGCCCTTGGCGCCGCCCATGTACTTGAGCACGTAGGCGCGGGTCGCCTCGCTCGTGAGATCTTCGGCGGCCGGCGCCGTCACCAGGAGGCCGCCGGCGAGGTCCTGCACGATTTGCACAGCCTGATGGTAATTGTGCGCGAAGTGATACTTCGCGACGTTGGTGAGCAGCGTATTCGGCACCGCGACGCCGTCCTCGAGCGTGCAGGTGCGGGCGGCATGCTCGATAAGCCCGCGCACGGTGGTGTGATACGCCGCCAGATGCGTGAGCTTGTCGCGCACGTGACCCGCGCGCGGGATGCCGTTGGCCTCCGCGATCGCATGGCCGGCACCCGCCATCAATTCCAGCAGCGGCAGTTTGTACGATACTGCGGTGAAGCGATGGAATCGCACGAAGGTCAGTGCGAGCAAGCCCGCGAAGTCTATCTCGCCTTGCAGGAACACGCGCTCCATCGGCACAAACACGTCGTCGAAGACCGTCAGCGTCTCCATCATCTTGTGCCGCGCGCTGATCGGATGCTCGAAATCATTTTTGTGCGAGCTGCCGTGCGGCGACGCGAGCAGCTTCAGCCCCGGCGTGTTCACAGGCAGCGCGAACGCGACCGCATAAGCCTTGTCCTCGGCGCGCATCGCACGCGTCGGCAGGACGATCACTTCATTGGTATTCGTCGAGACGCTGGTGTGGACCTTCGCACCGCGCACGACGATACCGTCGACGCGCTCCTCGACAATTCGCACGTAGTAATCCGGATGATCCTGCTGCGTGGGGCCGAGCGCGCGATCGCCTTTGACATCGGTCTGCGCGACGGCGACAGCAAGATCGTTGTCGCGGCATTCGCGGTAATACTTGTGGATACGCTCGCGGTACTCGGGCTTACCGGCCGCTGCGAGCCGCTCGCCGATGATGTGCAGGGCAAGCAGCGCGTCGGTGCCGATTTCCTTGATCAACACGACCAGCGTCGCACCCTCGCGTGTCGCGGCCGCGATCAGCGCGCTGCGCTTCAGCAGATCGTCGCCATTTTGCGGAACATGGTAGTAGCGGCTGTACTCGTCGGCGCCCTCTTTCACGACCGCGAGTTCGCGATACTTCGGATCGTGCGCCATCCGGTAGTCGAGCGCCGCGTGCTCGACCGCGATTCCAATTACAGGATGCGCGGTGACGTCCGTGACCCTCTCGCCCCTGAAAAATACCGCGCGGCCATCTCGCAGCGAGCTTTTGTACTGTTCAGCCGTCCGTAATCCCATCGTCGTGATTGTCCTCGTCAGAGATTGTGGCAATCGCACGCGCACGCGCATAAGGCGTTCGGTTGCGACCGGTGCGAAACGCCAATATAGAAGCGGTGAGCGTTCGCTGTCCAACTGCGTGCGCAGGAGAAGCGCAATGGCGAGTCCGAAGATGTTCGATTTGAGCGGCGACGTCGCCGTGGTCACGGGAGGTAACGGCGGAATCGGGCGCGGAATCGCGCTCGGGTTTGCCGAAGCCGGCGCGTCGGTCGCAATCCTTGCGCGCAACGAGGAGAAGAATCGCAGCGTCGTGGACGAGCTCGCGAAGGCTGGCGTGCCCGCGATAGCCGTCCATCTCGACGTAACGCGGCGCGACGACCTGCGTCCCGCGATGGAGGAAGTCGAGCGCAAGCTCGGACCGATCTCGATTCTGGTCAACAACGCCGGTATCGCGATCATGCGCAGCACGCTGAAGTTCAAGGCCGAAGACTGGGACCGAGTGATCGAAACGAACCTGAACTCGTGTTTTTTTCTTTCACAGATCGCGGCGCAGTCGATGGTGACCCGCAAGCGCGGCAAGATAATCAATATCGCGAGCGAATATTCCCGATTCGGTGCGCAGAGCGGAATTCCGTACGCGGCGACGAAGGGCGCGCTCGTGCAGACGACCAAGACGATGGCGATCGAGCTGGCGCCGCACAACATCCAGGTCAACGCGATCGTGCCGGGATGGATCGAAACCGACATGACGGTCGGCGCGCAGAGCGGGCCGATGTTCACGGAGATAATCATGCGCACGCCGGCCGGACGCTTCGGCAAGCCCGAGGAGATGGCGGGTGCCGCGATTTTTCTCGCCTCGCACGCGTCGGACTTCGTGACGGGATCGATCGTGTACGTGGACGGCGGCTATGCGATCAGGTGAGAAGGCGCGCGCAGGCGTGTAAGATGCCGCATCATGGCTCGACTCAAACCACCCTCCTCCGCGCATCCTGAATTGGCGCGTCACGAGCACGGCCTGCCCGCGCTCAAGCCGCTGCGGGTGTTGGTGGCCGGCGAGGTAATCCTCGATCGCTACATTTGGGGTGACGTCGCGCGGATTTCGCCGGAGGCGCCGATCCCGATTCTGCGCGTGCAGCGCCGCGAGGAGAAGCCAGGCAATGCCGGCTTCGTGATGGCGAATCTGCGCGCACTCGGCGCGGACGTGAGCGCGCTGAGCGTGGTCGGCGCGGATCGCAACGGCAGTCTGCTGCGCGAGATTTTCGCCGATCTCGGAATCGATACCCGCTCGATTCTGATCGATCCTGACCGGCCCACCATCGTCAAAGATCGAATGCTCGGTTTCGTGCAGGCGGCTCATCGCGCGACCCAGCAATTGCTCCGCATCGATGAGGAGGACCCGCGTCCGCTCAAGCCGCCGCGCGAGCGCGAGCTGATCGCGCGCCTCAAGTCGGAGCTTCGCAACTGCGACGGCGTGCTCGTCTCCGATATCGACAAGGGGATGCTGACGCCGGCCGTGCTGCGCGCTCTGATCGATGGCGGCAGGGCGCGCGGTATCCCGGTGATAATCGATCCGCGCCGGACGGAGGACTTCTCGATTTATCGCGGCGCCACCGCGCTTACGCCCAATCGTCACGAAACCGAAGTCGCGACCGGGATGCGCCTGACCGACCGCGGAGTTTGGCGAAAAGCGTCCGAAACTCTCGTGCGCAAGCTCGGCCTCGAGGCCTGCCTCATAACTCTCGATCGCGACGGGATGTATCTCGCGGAACGCGGCGGCAAGGACACCTACGTATCGACGATGCCGCGCGAGGTTTACGACGTGACGGGCGCGGGCGACGTGGTGCTGAGCGTGTTCGGGATGTTTTCGATCGCGGGGCTCGGCTTCTCGTCGGCGGCGACGATCGCGAACCTGGCCGCGAGTATCGAAGTGACCCGGATCGGCACCGAAGTGATCACGCGCGAAGATCTCGCGCGCGCACTGAGTCCCGCTCATGCCAGCTACGAGCGCAAAATCCATTCGGCGGACGAACTCGTGGCCGCGCTCGAGCGCGAGCGTCGCGCCGGCCGGCGGATCGCGTTCACCAACGGATGCTTCGACTTGCTTCACGCCGGGCACATCCAGGCTCTCGCGTTTGCGCGCGCGCAGGCCGACCTGCTGGTGGTCGGACTCAACAGCGATCGCAGCGTGCGTCGGCTCAAGGGCGACGGGCGGCCCATCTATCCAGTGGCGGAGCGCGCGCGGATTCTGGCGGCTCTGGAAGCGGTCGACTACGTCGTGGTGTTCGACGAAACACGCGCCGAGAAAATTATTCGTACCGTCAAACCCGATGTTTTGATCAAGGGCGAGGATTGGCGCGGCAAGAATGTTGACGGTCAGGCGTTCGTCGAGTCGCGCGGAGGCAGAGTGGCGCTGGCGCCGCTGCTCGGCGGGCGTTCCACCAGCGCGACTATTGATCGGATGAATTCGAAGACGGGCGCGGGAAAAGACGGCGGGTGATTTGGTCGGTGAATTGTTTTAGTTCCGGCATCGCGAGCATCCAGGCACCGAATAGGTAGAGTCCGCCGTAGGTCGAAAGAATCGTCAGACCCTGGATGCGCGGTCCGAATCCCGCCATCCGAAGTTTCAGAACGAATCCGATTGCGGCGGCTCCCAGCGCCAGCGCCCACAACTTCGCGAGGTACGAACGCTCGAGCCCGGTCCATCCGATGCGGCCATTGAGCGCCCATCGCAGCAGCGCGAACTCGACCCATCCGGAGACGCCCGCCGACACCGTCAGTCCGGCGACGCCCCACTTCTGCGCGATTCCGAGCATCGGCGGCAGTGGAATCGCGCATAGATAGCCGAGCACCAGCGTCAGCGTGACGCGGATCAGTGCGAATCGAAGCGGAGTGCGGGTGTCGAACAGCGCGTAGAACGCCGAGTTGTACAGCCGGCCCATCGTGGCCGCGAGCAGCCCGACGCCAGAGCCCGCGAGCACGGCCCACACGTAGATGGCGTCGGCGCGCGTGAATGCGCCGGATTGATAGATCATCGCAACGATCACGTCGCCGAGAATCAGGAAGGCCGCTGACGACGGAACGACCATGAACGCAATCTGGCGCAGTCCGCGGTTGAGACGCGTGCGCAAAATCGCGCTCATCTGCTCGGGCATCGCACCCGCCGCGCGCGACATCGCGGGCAGTTCCGACGCGGCCACCGAGTATCCGAACAGGCTGATCGGCACCATGTAGAGCAACTGGCCGTAGTTGAGGGCGGCGACAGCGCCGGTCGGCAAGAGGCTCGCCAGCACGTTGTCGACGTAAGTGCTCAGGTTGACGACGCCGCGGCTGATGACGACCGGCGTCAGATTGTGGAACACGGAGCGCAGCGGCGCGGCGACGCGCGCGAAGTCGATGCGATGTTTTCTCAAGAGCGCGAGCGTTTGCGGGACCTGCACCGCGATTTGCAAAGCGGAGCCGACCACGGATGCCCACGAGATCGCGATCGCCAGCCCGTCCTGCGAGCGACGCGGGCCGTAGTAGAGGAGCGCCGCGATCATTGCGATATTCCACGCGACCGGCGCGGTGTACGAGACGAAAAATTTGTGATGACTGTTCAGGACGCCGAGAAACCACGCCGACAGCACCAGCAATCCCGAGCCGGGAAACAAGATGCGCACGATCTGAATCGTCAGGTCACGCTTGTCGCCTTCGAAGCCCGGCGCGATCACGTCGATGAGGTACGGCGTCACCATCACGCCGATCGCCACCAGGATCGACACGCCGAGGGTCAGAATCGCGCCGACGCCCCACGCGACCATGTCGGCGGTTTCCTCGTCGCCCTCGCCCAGCAATTTTCCGTAAACCGGGATGAACGACGCGGAGAGCACGCCCTCGCCGAACAGGTTCTGCAGAATGTTCGGGATGCGGAAGCCCGCCTTGAACGCGTCAGCGGTCGCGGAATCGCCGAGGAAATGCGCGAAGATGCTGTCGCGGACGAGGCCGGCGATCCTGCTGAGCAGCACGCCGGCGGCGATCGTGCCGGCCTGGCTCGCGCCGGATCCGCTCGCGCCGGTACGCGGCTTGACGCGCGGTTCGTCGCGCTCCTGTTTGGGTGCGATTTCGGACAAATTGGCCTCTGACGCAGGAAGTATAGCGACCGCCTCAAGCGCGTAGTAGCTGGCCCTAAAGGCGCGCTACAATCGTCGCGTGAGCTTCTCGCTTTACGTCCATATTCCGTGGTGCCAGTCGAAATGCCCGTACTGCGACTTCAATTCGCACGCCGCATCGTCGTGGCCGGAGACGGATTACACGCGCGCGCTGATTTCGGAGCTTGAATTCAGGGCGAGCGCGCCGCCGTATTCGGGCCAGCGCATCCGGACAATCTTTTTCGGAGGCGGAACGCCGTCGTTGTTCGATCCGAAATCCATCGGCGAGATTATAGACGCCGCCAATCGCGCGTGCGGGATCGACCAAGACGCCGAGATAACGCTCGAAGCGAATCCGGGCACCGTCGATCTCGCGAAACTCGTCGGGATGCGCGCGGCAGGCGTGAATCGAATCAGTTTCGGCGCGCAATCGTTCAACGCCGCGACGCTCAAGTTTCTGGGCCGCATCCACAGCGCCGAGGAAACCCGCGCGGCGGCCAGGATGGCGCATCGGGCGGGCTTCGATCGGCTCAATCTCGATTTGATCTTCGCGGTCCCCGGTCAAACGGTTGCCGATGTGCTTTTCGACATTGAATCGGTCGCGGCGCTCGAACCTGATCACATCTCGGCTTACAACCTGACCTTCGAAGAAGGCACCGCATTTTTCACCGACTTGAAGCGCGGACGAATTAAACAGCTCGCGACCGACGAGCAGGCCGCGATGTATCAAACGGTGCGCGAGGAAATCCCGCGGCGCGGATACGCGATGTATGAAATCTCCAACTATGCGGCGCCCGGCCACGAGGCTCGCCACAACCTGACGTACTGGCGCGGTCAGACGTACCTCGGAATCGGCGCGGGCGCTCACAGCTACGCTGGCGATGAGCGCGGCGGCGAAAGAAGGCGCTGGTGGAATGAGAAACTCCCGGCGCGTTACATTTCAGCGATCGAAGTACGCGCGAATGCGGAGGCCGGCGCCGAAACGATCGATGAAGCCACGGCGCATAGTGAATTCGTGTTCCTGAATCTGCGGCTGCGCGAAGGCTTCGCGCTGGCCGATTTTCACGAGCGCTTCGGCCGCAACTTCGAATGTATCTTCGGCGGCGTCGCCACCCCCCTGTTCAACAACGGGTTGCTGACGCTGGATGGCGGCAGGATCAAGCTGACTGATCGCGGTCTCGAAATGGCAGACTCGGTGTTTGCCGAGTTTGTGTAGGTCCTTAGCGCCGGCGCTCGCGGACGCTTAAACCGGGATCTCCTCGTACAGATCTCCACCCACTAAGTCAGCCGGCGGGTTAGCCGCGGAACGGATGCGCTCTACTGTCTGCACGAATTCAGGGTCGGAACGAACCTTCGCGAGACCGTTCCAGTCCTTGTACTCGCTCACCGATACGAGAGTATTGGCTTGCGCGCCAAACGTCTGGCGGTGAACCCTGAAAGTTCCTCCCCCGCGTTCCACCAGCCGCTTTATCCCCTTGAGGTTTTCCATCTGATCGCCCAGCCGGCCGTCCCGGACGCGGAATGTTATCACCGCTGAGTTCGCCATTTGCGGATCCTCCTGAGGCTATTTTTGGATTTTTCGTAAATAACACCGGGGATGCACTAGGGCAACAACCCGACGATGAACTAGTCATTAAAGGATATAGCGCCAGACCGATCTCGCGAATTGTCGCGTCGAGCAGTTTGACAATTTTAGTCGGAGATAAAGGAGCGGAATCTTGAATCGCGCGCAGAAAATTGCGCGCTGGATAAGGACCCTCACCTTCATCCTCTCCCTTGCAGGGAGAGGGGACAGAAAGGCCGATCAGGAGCGGGCGATCGTGGCGTCGAGTAGCTCGACAATTTTGGCTGGCGTGGCTAGCTTGATGAAGGCGCCCAGGCGCGGGCCGCGTTGCTGGCCCAGGATCGAGCGGTACAACAACGGAAAAATCTTGCCGGGCTTGTCGTAATTTTCGCGGCCTAGATCGTAAATCTTCTTCTCGATTTCTTCGGCGCTTGCGTTCTGATTTTCGCGCAGGTATGTCGCGAGGCTTTGCAGCTGCGTACGCTCGGGGTCTGACGGCGTGTAGAGCTGCTTGGCCGGTTCGATGAAATCGCGGTAGAAATTGAGCGCGCATTCCATCAGCGCCCGGCCCATCGCCTCGGTCTCCGCGTCGCCGGCGATCGAGGCGTCGTAGCGGACGATGTAGTTCCAGATGAAATCGCGATCCGAGCTGCCGAGCGCGGCGACCAGGTTCATCATCATGCCGAAGCTGAGGGCCGAGTTGAATCGCCTTGGCGTCGTGCTTTGGATCACGAATTCGAGCACGGATTCGCGGCGCTGTTCTTCCGACGCTGCCGCGTATTCGCGCACCGCGTCCAGGTATTCGTTGACGTATTGCGGTATCGCCTCGAGAAACAGCTTGCGGGCGCGCCGCGGGTTGAGCAGCAGGAAAAATTTGAGCACTTCGATCGGCGCGTAGCGCGTCCACTGATCGACCGTTACGCCACGGCCGACTGACTTCGAGACCTTGTGGCCTTCCTCGTCGAGAAACATCTCGAACGGAAATCCGAGCGGCGGCTTCGCGCCCATCACGCGGAGAATCTGTCCCGACAGCCGCGCCGAGTCGGTGAGATCCTTGCCGTACAATTCGTAGTCGACCTTGAGCACGTACCAATGGAGCGCCCAATCAACCTTCCATTGCACTTTCGCCTTGCCGCCGAGGACAGACTGCTCGCCGCTGAAACCGCATCCTGTGGAGCCGCCGGCGCTCTTTTCGCAGGTGAACTCGATCGACGCGCGCTCGGGGTGATAAGCCGTCACCGCGCGCTCGACGACTTGCCCGCAGTTGGGACAAATGGGCATGAACGGCGACCATCCCGCGCGATTTTCCTCGCGCAGCGTCGGCGCGATGATCGCGATGATCTCCGCGTGCTTCTCGAGGATCAGCTTCAGTCCCTCGTCGAAGCGCCCCGACGAATACATCTCGGCCGCGCGCACCAGCTCGTACTCGACTTCGACCGGCGCCAGGAATCCACCGAGCAACCCGATCATGTGATCGGCGAAACTGGCGTGGCATCCGAACGGATCGGGAATCTTGGAGACCGGAATGCCGAGGTACTGCTCGACATCCTTGCGATTCGGCACGTTCTCCGGCACTTTGCGGAGTCCGTCGAGGTCGTCGATGAAAACGATCAGGCGCGACGGCCGTGACGGCTCGAGCAGATGAAACGCCTTGCGCACGAAAGACGGGCGAAGGATTTCCGCCATCGTGCCCAGATGCGGCAATCCCGAGGGCCCGAAGCCGCTCTCGAAAATAACAGGACGGGCGGGCTCGTACGCTGCGACGCGCTCTGCAAGCCGCCGAGCTTCTTCGCGCGGCCAGAGCTCAGCGCCGGCGCTGCCGGATTGCGAATCGGGTCTCGATGCACCTGCCATCGATTGGTTCTCTTCCTTAACCTACGCGCCTGGCTTCACGGCTTGTCGGGATTTTTGCCGCGGAGCACGCTCGCGACCGCCTCGTGAATCCATGGATCGATTTGCAGGTCGCGATTTTTCTCCGAGGCGAGCCGGAGTTTAACCGCGCAATTGCCGCAGATAAAGGCCTGCTGGCGAAAGCCCGCGGTGTCTTCGACGGAAATGCGCAGCAGCCACTCGGCGAACTCGCGGCGGCAGATCGCGCAGTGAAATTTGCCGGGATGGGAATTCGTTGAATCCATACAACGTGATATTCTATATCATTGCTTCAACTCTTTGCGCTGTGGTATTGCCCTTCATCCCATGAATTTAACGACGACTCGCCAGAATTGCCCGCTCCGCACATATTTTCGGACCGCTGGTCCCGTTATTCGGACCATTCGCGCCCCAGGCGCCCGCACCCGAGCTATCCGCGACTAAACAGTTGATTCTTCCCGTGGTCGCCTCGGCGCGACACGGGAGCGTCTCATTTTTTATGGATCAGGCCCACACGAAACAGAAAATCAAGGAATTGCGCGCGATGGTCAGCGACGGCGATCGCGTGGCGATCGTGCTGCAGGACGACCCCGATCCCGACGCGATGGCGAGCGCGATGGCGCTGCGCACGCTGCTCGGGCGCAATAAGCAGACCACGCCGATCTTCGCGTTCAAGCCCGTCACGCGGCCGGAAAATCTCACCATGGAGCATCTGCTCGAGATCGAAATCCAGCCGGCCTCGACCAACGAGCTGAAGTCGTTCGACAAGATTGCGATGGTCGATGTTCAGC
>JBAWCX010000546.1:0-3539 GCA_049590495.1 Binatus sp. (SeqCode) | reverse complement strand
CAGCAGGACGTTGAACAGTCCGAGCGGCACCAGTCCTTTCCATCCGAGCCGCATCAATTGATCGTAGCGGAAGCGCGGCAGCGTCCATCGCACCAGGCCGAGGAAGATGCACAGCGCGACGACCTTGACCAGGAACGCGACTACACCAAGCAGTGAGACGGCGAGCGCGGGCATGGCGAGAAATGCGCCGCCCGGGAGATGAAATCCGTCGCGCATGAGCCACGGGAACTGCCATCCGCCGAGGAAAAACGTCGTCAGCAGCATCGCGACGAGCGCCTGCTCGGCAAAGTCGGTGAGCATGAAGACCGCCTGCTTGCCGCCGGAGTATTCGGTGAAATAGCCCTGGATCAGTTCGGAGTCGCTCTCCGGCAGGTCGAACGGGATGCGCTTGGATTCCGCCGCGCCCGCCACCAGCAGCAGAATGAAGGCGAGCGGCTGCATGAAAATTCCCCAGCGCGGTAGAAATCCAAACCACACGCCGCCCTGTCCTCGTACGATTTCCTGCAAGTTCAACGTGCCGAAGGTCATGATGACCGACACGATCGCAAGTCCCATCGCCAGCTCGTACGAGATCATCTGCGCGGTCGCGCGAATCCCGCCGAGCAGCGCCCATCGATTGTTCGAGGACCATCCCGCGAGCGCGACGCCGTACACGCCAAGCCCGATCGTCGCGAGCAGGTAGAGCGCGCCCGAGTTGAGGTTGGCGGCCTCGAGTCCGATGCGATGGCCGCCGATCGAAATCGTGTCGCCAAACGGAATCACGACGAACGTGATCATCACCGGGAACAGCGCCAGGAACGGCGCCAGCGTGTGCAGGAACTTGTCCGCGCCGTCGGGGATGAAGTCCTCCTTGGTGAACATTTTAATCGGGTCGGCGATGGTGGTGTTGATGATGCCAAGGTTGGGCATCCCCATGCGCTTGCCGAGCCCGGTGATCGAGGCGCGATTCGAGCCGATTCGGTCCTGGATGAGCGCGCTGCCCTTGCGCTCGAAGTAGAGCAGGAACAGCGACAGATTCAGTCCGAGCACGATCATCAGGATCGCTTTGATCGCGCCGGCGATTAACTCAATTGTCACGGGCGGCAAGCTCGTCGATAAGTTTGAGGGTGCTTTCTTCGGTGAGATTCTCGATGAACGCATCCTGATTGAGCTGGAGCATCGGCGCGGTCCCGCACGAGGCCAGGCATTCGGCCGAGTCCAACGTGAATTTACCGTCGGGCGTGGTCTCGCCGATCTCGATTTTCAGCCGGCGCCGGATGCAGTCGACGATTTTGTCGGCGCCGCGCAGCTTGCACGAGAGATTCGTGCATACGTCGAGCAGGTAGCGGCCGACCGGCTTGCGATGGAACATCGTGTAGAACGAGACTACCGCGCGCACATGCGCGGGCGGCAGTTCCATCAGATGCGCGACGTAATCCTGCGTCGCGTCGCTGAGCCATCCGAACTCGCGCTGCGCGATCCACAGCGTCGGCAGGAGCGCGGCCTGCCGGGTCGGATAGCGGCCGAGCAGTTGCCGGTACTCGTCGAGGGCGGCGTCGGAAAACTTGGGTTGATCGTTTCCAGGCATGGCGGAAGTATTACTGGGCCTTCAACTTCGAAGTTCTTGGAGTTCGCCAATCTAATGATTGCTAGCTAAAATTTCGTCTCTTCGCCAGAGGCGCAAATGTCACGGCTTAATATGGCGGCGAACTTGCGGGCTCCCGGCAGAACGGGTTATCTATCGTCCGCGACTTCGAGGCAAGAGGCGCGCGTGGATTCGATCGAGCGACGCCTCGAATAAACTGACGCGATGCGAATTATTGCGGGACAAGCGCACGGCAGGCGGCTCAAGGCGCCGCGCGGTTTGCATACCCGGCCTACGTCGGCGCGGGCGCGCGAGTCGATTTTTTCGCGGCTCGCGGTGCGAATGGATTTCGACGGGGTGAACGTGCTCGACATTTTCGCCGGCAGCGGCTCGCTGGGAATCGAGTCGCTCTCGCGCGGCGCCGGGCACGTGACGTTTGTGGATTCCTCGCGCGACGCGGCGGCGGCGATTCGCGCCAATCTTGCGCAGCTCGAACTTACCGATCGCGCGCGTATGATCGTCTCCGATGTGCGTCGCGCACTCGGCGAGCTCGGCCGCGCACACGAGTCGTTCGACCTGGTTTTCGTCGACGCGCCGTTCAAGAATGACATGAGTGCGCAGGTTCTGGCGCTGCTCGGCGAATTCCAGCTCGTCGCGCCCGGCGGCTGGGTGGTAGTGGAACAATCGAAACGCGCGCCCGCTGCGCCGCCCGCTCCCAAAGCCCACGAGCGCGCGTTCGTTGCAACCCTCGGCGATCACCGGATCGCCTTTTACCGGCGACCCGACCCGGCGCCGAGTGCCGCTTGATGGACTGAGGAACATGACGAAAAGCAAAGAGCGTTCCCCGCTGATCGCGGTTTACCCCGGCAGCTTCGACCCAATCCACAACGGGCACGTCGACGTGATCCGCCGCAGCGTCGCGATTTTCGACGAGGTGATCGTCGCGGTGACCTACAATCCGCACAAGGATGCCGCGCTGTTTTCCGGCGACGAGCGCGTCGAAATAATCCGGGAGGTCATCCGCGACCTCGAGCCGCGCGCCCGCGTCGACAAGTTCAGCGGCCTGTCGGTCGATTACGCGGAACGAATCGGCGCCAAGGTGTTGATTCGCTCGCTGCGCGCCGTCACCGATTTCGACTATGAGCTGCAGATGGCGCAGATGAATAAGACGATGAGCCCGAATGTCGAGACGATCTTCATGTTTTCGAATCCGCGGCTGTTCTTCAGCTCCTCGCACCTGATCAAGGAAGTGGCCGGTTACGGCAAGCGCTTGCCGGAGCTGGTGCCGGAACTAGTGATCGAGCGGCTGCGTGCAAAGCTCAAGGTCGGTTAGGCGGTTCTTTTAAAACGGCTCGAAAGATACAATCTGTTCTCGTTCGCGGCGCACGAACGCCGCGCGACGATCATCTGAAAGTCGGATTCAACCAATGCTGAAGCTCAATCGCAGAATCGCCGCTATCAAACCGTCCGCGACGCTGGCTGCCGACGCCCGAGCCACCGAAATGAAGCTCGCGGGCATCGACGTCATCTCGCTGGCCGCCGGCGAGCCCGATTTCGACACGCCCGAGCGCATCAAACGGGCCGCCGACAAAGCGCTCGCCGCCGGCCAGACCAAGTACACCGCCGTCGGCGGAACCGCCGCGCTCAAGAATGCGATCAAGCTCAAACTGAAGCGCGACAACAACCTCGACTACGAGCCGGGCGAGATAATCGCGTCGGCCGGATGCAAGCAGGCCGAGGCCAACGTGATCGCCGCGCTGTTCGACGAAGGCGACGAGGTGATCATCCCGACGCCGGCGTGGGTGAGTTTCGCCGCGATGGTCTCGCTGGCGGGCGCGGAGCCGAAATTCGTGCCGTGCTCCGAGGCTAGCGGCTTCATGCTCGAGCCCGAGGCTTTGCGCCGCGCGATCACGCCGCGCACTCGCGGCATCATGCTCAACTCGCCGTCGAATCCCACCGGCGCCGTCTACGGCCC
>JBAWCX010000545.1:0-8710 GCA_049590495.1 Binatus sp. (SeqCode) | reverse complement strand
GCTCGCGCGCGATGCTGGCGTTCGAGGATACCGGTGCGGGCGTCGCTCCCGAGCACGAGGATCGCGTCTTCTCGCCGTTCTTCACCACCAAGGAGCCGGGCAAGGGAACCGGCATGGGTTTGGCGGTCAGCCAGTCTATAGTACGCGAGCACGATGGCGAGATAACGTTCAGCTCAGGGCCGTCGGGGTCGCGGTTCGTCGTGTCGATCCCGATGGCATCCAGCGAGATGGTCGAACATGAGCCCGGCTCCCGGCAACAGCGGCGCGCATAGCGAGCAGGCGACCATACTGGTGGTCGACGATGACCACGATATGGTCAGCGCGTTGTCCGATATTCTGCGCCAGGCGGGATACCATCCGCTTAGCGCGAACTCCGGCCACGATGCCCTTGCGATGGTCGAGCGGGAAGCGCCCGACGTGCTGATTTCGGATCTTCGGATGGCCGGAATGAGCGGGCATGGCTTGCAAGCCGAGGTGAAGCGGATTGCACCCGACCTGCCGGTAATCATCATAACGGCCTTCGGATCGATTCAGACCGCCGTCGAATCGATGAAGCTCGGCGCCTTCGACTACATCACCAAGCCGTTCAGCAACGGCGAATTACTTCTGATCGTCTCGCGCGCGCTGGAAAATCGCGACCTGCGGGACGAGGTCAAGCGGCTGCGAATTGAGCTGGCCCGCAATCACGGCCTCGAGAACATTATCGCCGCCAGTCCGAATATGACCGCGCTGTTGAGCAAGCTCGCGCAGGTGGCCGACAGCTCAGTCAGCGTCCTGATCACCGGCGAGAGCGGGACCGGCAAGGATTTGTTGGCGCGCGCGCTTCACTTCCTGAGCCCTCGTCACAGCGGTCCGTTCGTGCCGGTGAACTGCGCGGCGATTCCCGAAAGTCTGATCGAGAGCGAGTTGTTCGGACACACTCGCGGGGCGTTCACCGACGCGAAGCAGAGCAAGCTGGGCCTCTTTGCGGCGGCCAGCCACGGCACGCTGTTCCTCGATGAAATCGGCGAGATGCCGCCGTCGGTTCAAGCCAAGCTGCTCAGGGTGATCGAGGACAAACGCGTGCGCCCGCTCGGCGCGACGGGTGAGACCACGGTCGACGTCCGGGTTATCGCCGCGACCAATGCCGATCTGGAAAAAGCAGTCGCCGATGGACGCTTCCGCTCCGATCTCTTTTATCGTATCGCGACTGTGACGATGGCGGTGCCACCGTTGCGCGATCGGCCCGAAGACATTCCGCTGCTGATCAAACACTTCCTGGTGCGGGCCAGCGCCGAGGCCGGGAAGGCCCCGCCTGAACTGGACGCTGAGACGACGGCGTTTCTCACGCGCTATCGATGGCCGGGTAATATTCGCGAGCTGCAGAATGCGATCCAGCAGGCCGTCATCCTATGCTCCGGTGGTCGGATTACGCGAGGCGATCTACCCAACCGAATCACCGGTGACCAGCAATCGCCAGCCCGTCTCGAGGCGCTCGCGTCACGGCGCATGCCGCTCGCGGAAGTCGAGCGCGAGTATTCCCGGGCGGTGCTCGCGTCGGTCGGAGGTCATCGCGGCGAAGCGGCCGCGATTCTCGGCGTCGACCGCAAGACCCTGGCTCGCAAGCTCGAAGACCCGGATGATCGGTGACCACATACGTTCATCTGGAGCAACAGAACCCTCACCTGCCGGCCGCGTTGCGGCTGGCCGCCTCTCCCGTAAAATAACGGGCGAGGTCAATCCATATCGACCCGATCAAAAAATCTGCTACCGTTATCTAGGGAACCATGATTGATACCAACATCAGGCGGCTCCTGGCGGTCGCGATACTGGCGGCAGCCGCCGGTCTCTACGGATGCGCGTCATCCGACGCCATCACCTCGTGCAAGGGACAGGACCAGCAGGACTGCGAAGCGCGCGATAATGCCCGCCAGGCGCGCGACGCTGCCGATTATCAGGATGAGCCTGCCTTGGGCTACCTCGCCTCGCCGCCGGGATTGCTGCCAATACCGCTCACGTCGCGCAACGCTTCCTCAAACTAGTTAGAGGCGCGAGCGTCTTCGCTTGCTGCCGCTCCGTTGTCGGGCTGTGGCGAAACCGCACGGCCCGGTTGGAATATCGTCGCCGCGGAGGAGCTGAGGTCGTTGCGCATTTACGCCACGTTTTCACCTTTGCAACGCGGTATTTGACGAAAGATCCAGCGAAATAGGGCTCTTTTACCCTATATTGACACCCCCGACTGCGAGGGCAAGAATGCTACACTAAGGCGTGTTTGCCCCTTAAGGAAACGCGACTGTGAGATGAGCGTGCGAGGTCGCAACGAACAGAGTAAGGCGCGTGTCTTGATCGTGGACGACGAGTTCCATGTTGCACGCGGTGCCGCGGTGGTCCTTTCACAGGCCGGTTACGAATGCGAAACGTGTCCCACAGTCGAGGCCGCACTAAAGGTGCTCGAATGCGAGGGTGCAGACGTAATCGTCGCAGACATGAGGATGCAGGGGATGGATGGGATGGACTTATTGAAGAAAGTGCAGAGCAAGCAGCCTGACTTGGCGGTCGTGATGAGCGTACCGCTGCCGGCGGCGGAGTCGGCCAAAGAGGCATTGCGCGGCGGCGCCTTCGGCTGCGTGACCAAGCCATTCGACACCGATGAGCTGAGCGCGGTGGTCACGCGAGCGGTCGAGATGAGCACGCTGCAACGCGAGAATCGGAAGTTGCGCGAGCAACTCGACGTCGCCAGCATCGCCGCCGGCTTCGTGGCCGAAGCTCCCAAGAGCCGCCAGCTGGTCGCCATGATTCGGCGCGTCGCTCCGTCGCGCACGACCGCGCTGGTCGAAGGCGAGACAGGTACCGGCAAAGAGCTGGTGGCCCGGATGCTTCATTACTGGAGCAATCGCGCCGACGGTCCGTTCCTCGCGATCAACTGCAAGGCGCTGGCCGACGGCGTGGTCGAGAGCGAGCTGTTCGGCCACGAGAAGGGATCGTTCACCGGGGCAATCCGCGATCGCGCGGGATGTTTCGAACGCGCCTCCGGCGGCACGCTATTTCTCGACGAGATTGGAGAGGCGGGGCCGGACTTTCAGGCCAAGCTCCTGCGCGTGCTTGAAGACGGCGAGGTGCTGCGCGTCGGCGGGTCGAAACCGCGCAAGGTGGACGTCAGAATCATCGCGGCGACCAATCGCAAGCTGCGCCGTGAAGTCGCCGCAGGCCGCTTCCGCGCGGACTTATATTTCCGCCTAAGCGTAATTCCGCTCAGGATCGCGCCGCTGCGCGAGCGTCGCGAAGACATCCTGCCGCTGGCGCATCATTTTCTCGCCTTTCATTCCACCGACGCGGGCCGGCCGCTCATGCTTTCGCCGGAGGCCGAGGAGGCGCTGCACGGCTATTCATGGCCGGGCAATGTGCGCGAGCTGGAAAACGTGATCGAGCGCGCGGTCGTGATGAGTGGGCAAGAGACGCTGATGCCCGAGGCATTTGCTTTCGACGAAGACGCCTTCGATGACGACCTCGCTAAGGATGCCGGCGTTTCCCAGCCGTCCGCCATCGATTCCACCTCAAGCGCGGGCGCCGCGCCGGCAGCGACGACGAATTCGAACCACGCGCAAGCGGCAGATAGTCCGGACCCGGACGAGGGCTCGCTGCAAACGACCCTCGATCGCGCGGCGACAGTCAGAATCAAGGCGGCGCTCGCGGCAGCCGGCGGAAACAGGGTCGACGCAGCGGCGGCGCTGGGAGTCGATCGGACCACGCTATATAGGTTGATGAAGCGTCTGAGCCTGTAGCCTCGGATTCTCGCGGTGGATAGAGACGCCGCGGAAACCGATTTGAAACTTATCGAGCGGTCGCGGAGGCAATCCGCGGCCGCTTTTTTCGTCCGCAAGCGCAGAAGAGCCTTGCATAGCGCGACTCCTCAAACTGGAAGTGCGAACGCACAAAACAAACAGGCCCCGAACCCACGCATTGCTGAGATGGGTTCGAGGCCTCCTGGGAGAGACTATTGGATTGCCTTACTGGCGGAACGCTGAAATCCGCCGACTCCGAATCAGCCTCCGTTGCCGGAGAGGGTACGGAGTACCGAGATCATTGCCGGTCCGATGATGACCGCAATCATTGCGGGCAATACGAAGATGACCAGCGGGAATAGAATTTTAATCGACGCCTTCTGTGCGTCTTCCTCTGCCTTCAGGCGGCGATGCTGGCGCAATGCGTCCGAACTGGCACGCAACGCCGGTGCGATCTGCGCGCCAAGCTGCTCGCTCTGAATCAAGGTTGCGGCGAGTGGCTTGATATCTTCAACCGCAGTCCGCTCCGCCAACCCGCGCAGCGCCTGCCCCAGGGACGCACCCGCGGAAATATCAGTGGCGACCAGGTTCAATTCGGTGCCGATTTCCTGCCCATGACGTTCGCATTCCGTGCCGACGATCCGAATTGCTTCGAACAGTCCCATGCCTGCTTCGACGCATACCACCAGCAGATCGAGCACGTCCGAGAGCTGCTTTGAGATGTTGGTCTGGCGCGTTCGCGCGCGTCGTCCCAGGATGTAGCTGGGCACGAAAATTCCAATCCCGACGCCGCCCATTCCCATCAGCAGTGGGGTAGCCAGCGAGGTGTGAAAAATGGCTCCGAATAACAGACCGACCACGCCGCATCCGACCGCCAACAGCACGCGGACCGCCTGATATGTCTGCGGTGCGCTGGACTTCAGAAATCCTGCCTGCGCCAGAGTCTGCTGGAGCTTCTCTCCAGTGGGGCTGTCCAGATTCGGAGGCGGGACGCGCTTGGCGGCCCATCTGACCAGCATGCGGAGCACGCCTTCGTCCTGATTGTCACCCTCGAGTGCGCCCTGCGAGGCCCGCATCCTGACCGCCAAATCCGCGAACCGTTCGTCGACCGCCCGGCTCTGCGGCGAAATAGCCAGATACAAGGCCAGGCATGCGCCGCCGGCCAGCAGGAAGACCATTACGCCAATTCCAAATGGGCCCATATTAGTAATTCACTCTCAGTAGTCGCCTGATGGTCAGGATGGCGAGCACGTCGGATCCGATCGCGAATTTCAAAATTTTCTGACCGGTCGGGTCACCGAATAACTGATTGGTGTAGCCCGGTTGAATCAAGCTGAATATGCAGAGCACCACGATCGGCAGGCAGCCTACGATAAGTCCGCCCAGGCGTGCTTGCGCGGTCAGCGCCTTTATTTGCATCCGCAAGCGCTGGCGGATTCTCACGATTTCGGACAACCGACCGACAATTTGAGCCAGGCTCGAGCCGACTTCCGTCTGCACGCGCACGGCGACGATCAGCAGTCGCAGGTCGTCTTCTGGCACTCGTTTGAGCATGTCTTCGAGCGCACGCGGCAGCGGCAATCCGATCCGGTTCTGTTCGAGCACGGTGCGGAATTCGCTGCCCAGCGGATCGGCGAATTCGCTGACCAGAACTTGCAGCGCGCGCTGCAGGGAATGACCCGCCTCGAGCGACGACTTGATCAGGTCAAGCGCAAATGGCAGTTGCGCCCCAAAGGCCTTTACGCGCCGCGTCCGGCGAAACTGGATGTACATGAGCGGTAAGCTGCCAACGATCAACGCGGCGCCGAAGGCGAACCACATGTCGTGAAACATGATGTTCCCGCCGACCAGTCCCGCGCCGAACATGAGCACGATGATCAGCAGGATGTCGGCGACCGTCATGTACATGCCGGCCTGCCACATCATCTCTTCGAGTTTGTGCAGCAGGTTCACTCCGGCCAGCGCGCTTAACAGCGCGCCCTCCTCGGGCCGGCCCTTGCGCATGACGTCGATGTCTATGTCGTCGGGGGGACGCGTCAGCCGCCGTGCCACCTCGCGCTGTTGCTCGACTTCATTGCCGCGACTGCTGGTGAAGACCAGAAAGCCGATGAAGACCGACGCGAATATGCCGCTTGCCAATAAAAAGTCCATGGTGTTTATCCGATCGTGCTGCGGAAAATCTTGGCGTCGAGTTTGTATCCCGCGGCCTCGAGCCGCTGCGAGTAGGTTGATCGAATCCCGGTTGCGAGGAACTGGCCGAGCACCTCGCCGCCCGGTCCGATTCCGGTGCGCTTGAAGTCGAACAGATCCTGCATCATCACCATCTCGCCTTCCATCCCGCTGATCTCGGAAATGCGCATCACTTTGCGCGAGCCGTCGGAGAGACGCGAGACGTGAACGATGATGTTGAGCGCCGACGCGATTTGCTGGCGCATCGCGCGCTGCGGAATCGCCACGCCCGACAGCAGCATCATCATCTCGAGACGTCCCAGGCTGTCGCGCGGAGTGTTGGCGTGGATGGTGGCGATGGAGCCGTCATGGCCGGTCGACATCGCCTGCAACATGTCGAACACTTCGCCGCCGCGCACCTCGCCGACGATGATGCGGTCGGGCCGCATACGCAGCGTGTTCCTGACCAGGTCGCGCTGACTGACTTCACCCTTGCCTTCGACGTTGGGGGGCCGCGTTTCCAACCGGACCACGTGCGGCTGCTGGAGCATCAGTTCCGCCGAGTCTTCGATCGTTACAATGCGCTCGTCAGCCGGCACGAACAGCGACATGCAGTTAAGCATGGTGGTCTTGCCCGAGCCGGTGCCGCCGCAGATCAGGATGTTGAGCCGCGCGCGCACGACGGTGCGCAGGAACTCGACAATCTCGGGCAGCAGGGTTTTCTTTTCGACCAGGTCGTCGATGCTGTAGCGCTTACGCCCGAATCGCCGGATCGACAGTGCCGGGCCGTCGAGCGCCAGCGGCGGAATGATCGCGTTGATACGCGAACCGTCCGGCAAGCGCGCGTCAACCATCGGCGACGATTCGTCAACCCGGCGTCCGACTTGCGATACGATTCGATCGATGATCAGCATCAAGTGCTGATCGTCCTGGAACTTGACCTCGGTGGCGTGAAGCTTGCCCCGTTTCTCGACGTAAACCTGGTTATGTCCGTTGACCAGGATGTCGGTGATTTCATCGTCCCACAAAAGCGGCTCCAGCGGCCCGAGTCCCAGCAGCTCGTTCTTGATCTCTTCGATCAGATGAGCCTTGTCGGTGTCCGTGAGCAGGCGCCCCTCGTCGTCGAGGATGGCGGTGATCGCCTCGGTAACTTTATGCGCCGCGAGCACCGGCTCGAGACTTTCAAGCCGCGTGACGTCCAGCATCTCGAACAGCCGGTTGTGGACCGCCAGCTTGAGCTGCTGAAAACCCTCGGCCTGAACGTCTTTGACCGGGCGCTTCGGACCCGCGCCTATCAGCGAGCGCTGAAACGGAATCGGCGTTGCGTTGTTCTGTTGTGAAATTCTCTCAACCAGCTTCATTCGGACACCTCAACTGCGCGCGCCAATAACATTCAACAGGCGCGATACTAGTGAATTTGAAGAATCGGTCTCGGTGGATTGTTCGCCCACCTCGAGCCGCCGCGCCAGGTCCTCGACGCTTTTGGCCAGCGGCGAATTCGGCGCCACCTGCCACAAATCCTGCGCGCTCAATTGCACCCGCTCGAGAACTTTTTCGTCGCGCGGAATACGCGTGTGAATCGATTTCGCCAGCGTATGGCTCAGCTGGTCTTCGCTTATCGGATGAGTCGCCACGAAACGACTCAGAATGAAATTGGGCTCGAGGCCCGTCAGCCCCAGCCGTCCCACCAGATCGACGAATCGCCACGCGCATCGGGCCGCGCCAATCGACTGATCGAGGACGTAGAACAGATGACTCGATCGCTCCCAGGCCGCCACCGTGTTCGCGTCGATATGCGTGCCGCAATCTACGATCACGAAGTCGAACAGCTGGCGCATCAGATCGAGAATCGCACCGACTATCGTGTCGCTGACCAATTCGCTGTCTTCGATCCGCTTGGGCGCGGCCAGCAGGTAGACGCCCGACGCATGCTTGCTGAGCGCCGATTCGAGTTTAATCGAATCGAGCTTTCGCGTCCCCTCGGCCAGCGCCATGATCGTGCGCTCGGGCTCGAGATTCAGGAACACCGACAGCCCGCCGGTCTGCAGATCGAGATCTACCACCGCCACCCGCTTGTCGAACGTGTAACGCAACGCCAGCGCCAGGTTGGCCGACAGACTCGTCACACCGGTGCCGCCAATCAGGCTCACCAGCGAAACGATCGTGCCGCCGCCAACGTGAACTTCCTCGCGCCGCCGGCTCTCGCTGATCTTGAGCAGTGCGCGGGTCGCGTCGCCGGGATCCAGCGGCAGAAACAGCAACTCATCGGCGCCGGCTCTCAGTACCCGCTTCATCAAGTCCGGAGAACGATCGTGCAGCAGCGCGAACAGGACCGGGCGGGGCTCTCGCCCCGCCTGGGTGTTCAGATAACTAAGAGAGAGCTCGTCGTTGCCGTTGAACACCACCATCGTGACGTCGTACGAGACGTCGGTAGCGGCGTCCGGATCCGGCTCGAGTTCCTGGATATTTAGGACCGGGTCTCCCAACGCGGCGAGCGCATCTCGAACCTCAGAGCGATGATCTCCGCCCTCGCCAACTAATTGAACCTTCAGGCCGTTACGAGACCCGTCACTTTTTTTACCGAGCGATGACACTACACATTCCCCTTCCTCTACCTATGTTGTGTCACATCATGCACTAATTTCTCGGCTATGTCTTGTCCTTCGCCGACTTAGAACCTCGGCCGTGTTGCGTCGGGCTGCGCCAGGCGACGCGTTTCGATCTGCTCAGTCGTCAGTTCCGGCACCGAAGTCGGATTGTAAACCTGGGCGCCCTCAGGC
>JBAWCX010000544.1:0-2485 GCA_049590495.1 Binatus sp. (SeqCode) | reverse complement strand
GCGATGGCGGCGCGATCGTTCCTCGCGATGGCGCGGCGCAAGATGCGCTTTGCCGGCTATACTCTCGTACTCGACGACAACTGGGCCTCGCGCCACACGGCCCTCAGCCTCGGCGCCCACGTCACCGGCAACTTCGTGACCTATCGCCGCAACTTGTAGGATTCAGTGTCCTATTTTTGTGTCATCCCGAGCAAAGCCGAGGGACCCCGGATCTTTCTCGACGCAAATATACTTCGACTTCACTTGGGGCACGCGGAGCTGAGTAGCTGTTGATGCTTAGTATCCGCTTCCTCGTACTGTTCATTCATATCGTGGCCGTGATTGTCGCGCTCGGCGGCGCGCTGTTCAGCACTTTCGCCCTCTCTCCGGTGTTGGCCGCGGAACTCGATCCGTCCGCACGTCTGCGCGTCGCGCGCCGAATCGTGCGCCGCCTCGCCGCGATCGTGCTTACCTCGCTCGCGGTGCTGGTTGTGACCGGCATCCTCAACGTGCTCTACATCGGCGGCGTTTCGATTCTGCTCGGGTTCAAATTGATGCTGGTGGTGGTCGCAATCGCGCTCGCGCTTTATCAGTATGGAAGCCTCGGCGTGCAAATCTGGCGGCTCTCGGCCGCCGGTCCGAGTCCGGAAGTCGCAGACCTGCAGGCGCGCTTTCGCCGCGTCGGGCTCGCCGTCGGCTCGATCGTGTTACTGATCGTCTATCTCTCGCTCGGACTCACGCGCGGCCCGGGCGCGATTGCCGGATGATTCGCTAAAGGTTCTCGGATGCTGAGAAGAAAAAAACCGCGCCGAACGCCCGCCTGGATAGAACGGCTCACCTCGCTTGCTCTCACGCTCGCCGTTATCTTCACTCTCAGCTACGGCGCCGGCGCGCATATCGCGGTGCGCTACTTCAGTCCGTCGTTTGGCGCGTGGTGGAATTCCAACGAGTTCGCAATCATCGAGTGCGCGACATCGGCCCTCGGAATGCTGATCGGAATCCGCATCGGCGCGCGGCTGGTACAAGCTGGCGCACTCAGGAACCGCTCGCTGATCGCGGCGGTGATCGTCGGCGCGCTCGCGCTGCCGATGGTCGGGCGGGTCGGCGCCGAAATCGCGCGCTTCCGATTCACCAGCGGCGCATCCGTCCGCGCGTGGCTCATCGACCGCTTTGCCTACGACACTGGAATGTTCCTTGACAAGCTTCTGGCAGCGGGCGTTTACTCGATCAAAATCGCAGCCTTCGCGCTTCCAGTTGGGATGATCCTCTTCGGTTTGGCGATTACTATCTTCATGACTGCCGAGCCCGTTGGCGACACCGCTGTCGCACCTTCGAAATGAATCGAGACGATCGCAAGCCCCGCAAGCCGCACGCCATCAGCCGCCGATCGTTCATCAAGGGCGCCAGCGCGGTGGCGGCGGCGGCCGGCCTGGTGCGCGTTCGGCCTGCAGAAGCCGACGAGAAGATTCTGCCGGCAGGAATCGTCGAGAAGCTCGGCCCCGGGGCTGCGACAATCGAACTCAATATCAACGGCAAGCCCGCGACGCTCGAAATCGAGCCGCGCGTCACGCTGCTGCGCGCGCTGCGAGAGCATCTTGGACTCACCGGCACAAAGCTCGTCTGCGATCGCGGCGCGTGCGGCGCATGCACTGTGCATCTCGACGGCAAGCCCGTCACGTCGTGCATGGTGCTGGCGATCGACGCGCGCGGTCATCAGGTCACGACGATCGAAGGTCTCGGCACGCCCTCGAATATGCATCCGGTACAGGCCGCGTTCGTCGAGGCCGACGCGCAACAATGCGGATTCTGCACGCCCGGCATGGTGATGTCGGTCGCGGCCGCGCTCGAGCGCAATCCCGCCTCGACGATCGACGAGATCAAACATGCGACGGCGGGAAATACCTGCCGATGCGGGACTTACCCGCACGTCTTCGCGGCCGCTCTCAAAGCCGTCAAGCCGCGATCGGGCGAATCCGCGCGCGGCGTCGGCGCGACGAAGGACGCCTGATGTCACGACGCGTCACGCTCAACCTCGGCTTCCAGGGCAATACGCGCGACGTCACCGTCGTCATTCCCGACGACGAGCCGACTCCATGGCAATGGGGCGACCGCCTGTCCGTCGTCGGCAAGCCCACGCCGCGCGTTGACGGACCGCTGAAGGCGACAGGTGCTGCGCGCTACACTTACGATATCGAACTGCCGGGGATGCTTTACGGTGCGATCCTGCGCAGTCCATGGCCGCACGCGCGGATTCGCAACATCGACATGTCCGCGGCGCAGCATCTCGCCGGCGTCCGCGCAGTGCTTGCGCTAGACGATCGCGAAGTTCGCTTCGCCGGCCAGGAAGTGGCCGCCGTCGCCGCGGTCAGCTCCGATATCGCCGCCGACGCGCTCAAGTTGATCAAAGTCGATTACGAAACTCTGCCATTCGAGGTCGATATGGACGCCGCAATGTCGGACACAGCGCCCCGCGTTTTCGGACGCGGGTCCAACCTCGGCAGAACTT
>JBAWCX010000543.1:0-2761 GCA_049590495.1 Binatus sp. (SeqCode) | reverse complement strand
CGGGAATCGTCTTCACTTTGCTCGCCATGGTGTACCTCCGCGGTTGCTACTTTAAATTTTTCGGCGGCAGATCCTTCAGCGGGGTTCCAACAAACCACACGTGACCGTATGGATCCTCGATTCCGCCACACCTGTCGCCCCAGTCCTTATCTTCGACCTGATCGATAACTTTCGCGCCCGCTTCGATAGCGCGCCTGACAACTTCGTCCACGTCCGCAACATAGATGTACAGATGCACGGGAGAGCCGCCGTATGATCGCGGCGTGCGCGACAGATGATGCACGTCGTTCTGCTTCACGTCCGCCGAGGTGGGATCCGAAAGCATGACGGTCGTGTCGCCCATCTTGAGCATCGCATGGCTGACGACTCCGCTCGGCTCCTCGTCGCGCATCAACACCGTGGCGCCGAATACGTTCTTGTAGAATTCCACCGCGCTCGCCGCGCCCTCGATATACATGAACGGCATGATACTGCGCGGAGCTCCCGCGGATGCCGGCGCCACCGTGTTCGGCGCCTCGATTTTCCCGACGCGAGGATCGTCCGCCATCGAAATCTCGCTCGTCTCGATTGGCGTCCCGTAGAGCATCGACACCGACTTCTCCGCGTTCTGCCGATGCCACAGTCCTTGCGGACACACGAACGCCTCGCCGGCGCGCAGCTTGCGCGTCACCGGCCCCTCGTCGCTCAGCACCGTCACGTCGAGATCGCCGTCAAGCACCAGCAGCAACTCGTCGCCGTCAGGATGCCGCTCCCAGGGCGTCAGGCCCGTGTAGCTCATCACGCCGAGCGTCAGATTTCCGATCTTCGCGACGTTGCGCACGGCGGCGTTAGCTTCATCTTCGGTCGTGTCCTCCGTGATCGTAAGATGCGGGACTTCGCGCAGCGCCGCGCGCAGATCGTGCTCCTGGAGCTTCGCGGCGGTTCCCCTGCGCACACGCCTCCTGGCGACGCGCTCGCCCTTGGGCCGCGGATCCTTGGCGTCTGAGCCCACGGTATTGCTCGGCGTCAGGTAGAATGCCGACACGGACGGCCGCGGCGTCAGGCGATGCCACAATCCTTCAGGGCAGACGAACAACGACCCCGCATGAACCGTCGAGCCGACAGGACCGCCGTCGGTCAGCGTGACGACCTCGGTCTCGCCGTCCATCACGTAGATCATCTCGTCGGACCCGAAATGACGTTCCCAATGCGACCGCCGCCGGCCGCGCGACACCACCAGCGTGTGCTTGTTCATCGCGCCCAGGAATCGCATCGACATGTCGGGCAAATCGCTGAGCGCGGCGCGCACGTCATGCACGATAAAGTTCGGCTGCTGTTCCAGTTCCTTGAGCCGCTCTTCTATATCCTCATGCGTGATCAACGGCTTGCCGGCAACTGACGCTGGCTCAACTTCGATCGACTGCGCGGCGAGCTCGTCTTTGAGGCGATTCCTGAAATCGGCGCGCGGCAAATCCCGCAACTCGCCCGCGATCCGCAAAATCGCCGCCAGCCGCGGGTCGGAAGTCGGCAGCGGCGCATCTGGCCTGGCCATGATTGCCTCCACCGCTTCGTCCAGTTGTTCGATTAGTTTTCCCTTAGCCATTCGTATCACCCAACCGCACCCGCAAATTCTGCATGGCGCGGAATTGAAGCTGCTTGACGCTGCCCTCGGTGCGTCCGAGCGCGGTCGCGATCTCGCGAATCGATTTATCCTCCGCAAACCGCATCGCAATCACCCGCGATTGATCCCGTGGCAGCCGCTCGACAAGTTTGAACAACCGCGCCCGCCGCTCATCCGCTTCAATACCAGCCGGCACTTCGACGCGGTCTGGCGCCTCATGAAAAACCTCGCGCGCAAGAACCTGGCGCCTGGCGATACCCTTGGCGCGATCGACTATTTCGTTCGATGCGATCTTGAAAAGCCAGGCGGCAAAAGGCAACCCGCGCCATTCAAACCGAGCCAGATTTTTCAGCGCGAGATGAAAAACATCGGCGGTAATATCCTGCGCCTCATCGCGATCGCGCACCCGCCGCGCGACATAAGCATACACCCGCTCAAAATTATCCTCATACAAATCGGCAAACCGGCCCCGGTCACGCTGCGCAGCCTCGATACGGGCCCGCTCCGCAGACTCGCTGGCGCCGCCGCCGCCCCTGGACACGATAGATGCGCCTCGAGCCTTCAAATCGGCATCCGCGCAATCGCGCACATTCGCGTGACCGCTCTCCCGCGCCCCAGCCCGCGCCAATAGGAATGCAACTCGCCCAGACACATCAGCCTCTAACTACAGAAACCGCGCTAATCCGAAAAGGTTACGCCCCTGTCTACCAGAAGCCGCGATCTTTCCGTCATCCAGAGCACAGCGAAGGATCTCGCGCGCAAGCGCGCTTCTTACCTCGCCCCGTTAGGATGTAGCGTTTCCGCGCAACTTTTGATTTGAGGGGCCTTCCCCACTTTGTTGTGAGAGAGGTCGCGCCTCCGGCGCAGTTGAGGGGGAGCTTTCCGGGAGTGGCGGCCGACCGAATCGCGGTCGGCAGGTGAGGGTTCCGCGATTCAAAACGAAAGTCTGGAGCGTCGAAGCGCGCTGTTTTTGTGTCCTTTCGTCCGTCCTTGTGTCATCCCGAGCGAAGCCGAGGGACCCCGGATCTTTCGCAGTGCTGGCCAACGCACCCCCAACCACGGCGCGGCCGCGATGAACAATACCAATCGCTGAAAACATGGCTCGGCGCAGAAGAGCGCGTCAGCAGAACCGGCATCAGGAGCAACTCAGCTCCGCTGGCC
>JBAWCX010000542.1:0-5155 GCA_049590495.1 Binatus sp. (SeqCode) | reverse complement strand
CCGCATGGCGGCGCGGTCTCCTTTCGTGAGTAACGGTTCCATTCGAGGTCCGCTTGGTGCGCTGGCTGCGCGGCAGTCCGGGGTGGCGCCGATCGCAGAAAATTCTCCCTACCAGTACGATACATCTCACGCGTCGAACGGAGCCGGACTCAACCACGCTTCGAGCGGGGTCGCCCGCCCCCGGCGTATCGCAATCGCGGTTGGTGGCACTGCCGGCCACACCTACCCGGGATTTGCACTCGCCGAGAACTACGCCGCGGCCAGCGATGGCGTGCAGATCCTGATGTGCGGGCGCGAATACAGTCTCGAATCGCAGGCCGCCAGCCGCGGCGGATACCGGTTCGCAGCGATCGCGGCCTCGCCGATGATGCGTGAGCGAATCTCGGGAAAGGCGCGCTCTATTGCGAATCTTGGCTCCGGTTTCGTTCGGGCGCGGGCGATCTTGAGGGCCGAACGGATCGAGCTTGCGATCGGCTTCGGCGGTTACGCCTGCGCGGGTACCCTGTTGGCGGCGCGCTCGCTCGGCCTGCGCACGGTGATTCACGAGTCCAATCCGGTTCCGGGGCTCACCAATCGGATCCTGGGGCGGCTGGCCGACCGGATCTGCGTCACGTTCGAGGAAGCCGGCAAAGGGTTTCCGTCTGAACGCACAGTGGTTACCGGCACGCCGATTCGCGGCGAGATCATAAAACTGGCGCGCGAAGTGCACATAGCTCCGGGCGGCGATCGTCCCGCGCGGATTCTGGTCACCGGCGGCTCGCTCGGCTCAGCTTTTCTAAACGAGCGGACGCCGCGGCTGCTCGAACTCCTTCGGCAAAACGTGCCGGCGCTGGAGGTGCTGCATCAGACCGGGTATCGCGACGGGCGCGACGGGCCAGAGCAAGTGCTTGCTGAGTACGCTGGCCGGGGTGTGAAGGCGCGCGCCGCAAGTTATATCGAGGACATGGCTGAAGCCTACCGATGGGCCGACTTCGTGATCTCGTGCGCTGGGGCGAACACGCTTGCCGAGCTTGCGGTGCTGCGGCTTCCAGCACTTATAGTTCCGATGCGTTCCGTGGCCCACAATCACCAGGTTTACACCGCGCGCGCTTTTTCCGCCCGGACCGGAACGCACTGGGTGGCTGAAGATGACTGGGAGCCGGAAAAACTCGCTGCCGACATCACGTCGGTGTTGCGTGACCGCGAGGTCTGGATGGCCGCCTCGAATCGCATGCGAAACTTCGCCGCTCCGGGTGCAGCTATGGCCGTGATCGACTGCTGCGAGGAATTGCTGAACGGCGCCTGATCGCGATGCCGATAGCCGGGCGACTATCCTGCGTGTGACCTGCTTACGTTCCGGGTGAAGGCGTAGAGGTTTTTTTCGGGTTCGAGCCCGAACTCGATCTATCAACGACCGGCCAGTTGATCTTCCACGTGATCACCGTCTCTCCGCCGATCGCGGTGGCTTTATGGACCATGGTGAAGAGCGGGCTGTAGCGGCCGTTGAACAGCATCAGCCGAGAGAAGGTGGAGCGCACCAGAACCGACGGGCCGACCAGCGCCCTCGATTTCTCCGGGTAAACCATCACCGCCACGTCCGGGTCGGTCGGCGAATCCACCGGATGCTCGGTTATCTCATTGTCGCCCACGACCAGCACGCTCGCGGGCGTCCCGTCGCGTTCCCGAACCGCGCCGTGGTCGGACAGAAAATGAATTTTCAGCGTAGTGCCGGTGGGCCGATAGACGAGCCCGGTTACCGTCGGGCGCTGAGAGGGCCTCACGTTGCGAGTGCAAGACAGCCCGCCGTCGGCGAGACTTTCGCACGGCATCCATCCCGGATGTTTGACGGTTTGCGCCGGTGCGATGAAGCGTTGCGCGTCTTCGTCCGAATGCAGGCCGCGCACCTGTTGAAAGAGCGTGCGCGCATCCGCCGGCGCCATCCCGAAGCGAGCGGCTAGATCGTTAACCGCCGCGGCTTCCGGCACCGATCGCTCGTTCGCATAAGCATAGGCGCGGCGGAAATCCCAGTGACCCATCTTAAACCACTCCGAGCGCACCATATCGGTCGAAAGAATCAGATACGCGGGCGGCGCGTCGCAATGAGTGGAAGCCAGCACGCTGGCCTGCGCCGCCTCGCTCAACCCGCTGCGCGCCAGGCGAGCCTTGGCGTCGGCGAAGTCCAGACCCGCCAGCTCCAGCACCATCGACTGAGCCGCTATGGGGTCGAGACCCAGACCTACCAATTTGCCGTAGGCTCCGAGTTGGCCCTCCGGCTGCGGCGTCGCGTCCGATCCGCAATCGAGCATCCGCAGCAAGCCTACCGCCTGATTGTCATTCGGCGACAGCAGCGCGCGCGACTGCCAGTACGGAATGTGCGTCGCGAGCGAGCCCCCATCCGACGCGACGCGCCGCTCCGCCTCGTACTTGATCCAGTATCCATAGTCCCAGTCCGCGCTGACGATTGCGTTGGGCGGGCTCTGCTCGCGCAACGCCTCCAGCGTCGTCCACCAGGCCTGATTGATACTGGGCAAGTAGTTGCGCGCGTCCCGGTAGCCAGCTTTGGCGGGCGCAATTATCAAGGCGGCCAACGCAACGAAGATCGCGGCGCTCAGCGGCGCGGCGTAGCGCGGCTGGCGTTCACGGATGAGCCCGCTGAGCCATAAATAGGCGCGGCCGGGAATCGCGCCGAACGCAATCGCGAAGGGCGCGGCGAGGAGCATGATGAGACGCTCGGCCGAAAAGCCCAGATGCAGCGCGGCAAAGAACCAGACTGTCACGATCAAAGTCGCGCTTCGATCTTCTTGCGCAGCGCGGGCATAGGGCGTCAGGTCGATAAGGATCGCCACCGCGATGGGCGCAACAATCAGCGCCGGGAGTTCCCAATCGCCTGCGAGCGAGGCGGTCAACCCATACCGATAAAGAGCGGCGGCGCCGATCAGCAAGGCGAAGTCCCACCATCTCCATCGTCGCTGCGGCAGCGCCAACAGCAGCAGGCCCAGGCAGCCCTCGAGCAGCACCCAATTCCCGCCCATCGAGCGCGCGAACTGTCTCGGGCCGCTCTTCGCGAGCTCGGCAACGAAACTATGCGGCCACACGCTTTCGCCGGGTGGACTCGGACGCGCACCCGCGGCTACGTCCGCCCGCCCAGTATGCATATGCAGCACGTCGGTGACCGGTCGCACAATGCCTCGCGCGGCCGCGAAGTACGAGGCGCCCGCCAGCGAAGTTGTAGTCCAGGCGGAAAAGTAGAAGACGGCGATGACCAGGGTGGCGCGTCGGACTCCGCCTCCGGATGAAATCTCCGATCGTGCTCTCCGCAGCGCAAGCTTGATCGACTCGAACAGCAGATTCGCGAGCAGCGCGATCATCAGGACGCCATAGGCGAACGGCCAGCCGCTCCACGAAGCGGCGTGCAGGCCGACGAACACCGCGCCGAGCGTCGCGTAAGCGATCTGCTTGCGGGACGACGACGCGGCCGATGCTTCGATCAACGCCCAGACCATGAAGAGCGGGAGGACGACATTCCAGACGTCGTCGTCGCTCCCAAGACTCCGTTTCAGGAAGAGCGGGTTGAGTCCCAGCACGATCGCGGCGCAGAAACCGCTCAGATTGCCCGCGACCCGGCGCCCGATCGCAAAGGCGGGAATGACCCCGAGCATCCCGACCAACGCCTGCACCAGGAAGGAGCTGGCGGGAATCGGAAATCCGGGTCTGAAAAACGTGATCAGGCGGTGGAGTGTAATAATCGCGGCGATATGCAGGGAGCGGTGATAGACATTGGTCCTGCCCACCGGCGCGTTGGCGTAGGTGTCGCGGCAGACGCCGTCCACGATGCTATCGCAGGTGGTTCCCGTATGCAGATAGTTGCGGGCCATTCGCAGCCAGTGGTAGCTGTCGTAGTCGCCCAAAAAGACGTGTTGGCGGCCGTCGTCACCCGTGTAGCGATATTCCGAATTGATCAGCCCTGCGATCTTGTCATCCAATTTCTGGAATTCGGTGGGATGGTCTTTGATCCATGTGCTCGCCGTTTGATCGATCGGGGCGCGCCGTTGCGGGGAATCGGCAGGCAGTTGCGCGTAGACTCTGTGGGCGATCGCTTCGCGCGCGACGACCCCGGCCGGCTTGTCGACACCGGCCAGCGCGCGGGGCAACAGCCGAACCCATCCGACCAGCGCCATCGCGCCGATCAACAAGCCGATACAAATGATTCGATCCAGCGCACCGGTTTCGCGAAGCCGCTGGTACGCAGACGTGAACCAGGATTGCGAGCGACCGGCGGCGGGAGGATTCTCAACGGCGGGATATCCACTCATTATGGGCTCGCGTAACCCTACATCGCGCGAGCCCGGCTTGTCATCGGCTTGAGCCCAGGCGAGTCCGCCTCATGACGTTCCGAGGATCCGATCGTTCAGGGCAACCACCGCGAGAAGATCGCGTCAATCCGTCTTTTGTTGGACCGGCTGCACTCGCTCACCCTCGGTCGCTGACTGACCTAGATTAAGCGCGATCTGATCATCCATGCTGATGCCGCTGGTAGCTTCGACGGAATAACCATTGTCGAAACCGAGCGTCACCGGCGCGAGGTGCACGGTTGAATTCCGGACCAGCGGCACGAACACCTTGCCGTCGCGGAAGATGAGCTCATCGTCGGGAACGAGCGGCGCCGAGGTTGGCACTTTCACCGTGAGCGACATCGTGCCGTACATTCCCGGATATAGGGCGCCATTGGAGTTGGGGACGTCCGCCTCCACCAGCATCATTCGCGTCGCGGGATCCAACGCCTGCGGGTGTCGAGTGACTTTGGCGCTGATATCGTGACCGGGGCGCTGCACGACTGAGATTTCGGTCGGGGTTCCATCGTCGATAAATTTCGCCACATCCTGCGGCGCGCTAGCGTAGACGCGCATGAGGCTGAGTGTCGCAAGTTGGAGCAAGGGCGACGCAGTGTCGCTGAGGTGGCTGAGCAAATAAGTCCTGGTAGGTGTGATAGTCTGGGCGACCAGTACGCCGGGATCGACGTAGCGTGCAGTCACTATCCCGTCGAACGGCGCAGTGATCACCTCGTACGACTGCAACGCGCGCAGTTGTTTATAGTTGTCCTTCGCCTGCAACATTGCGCCGCGCGAGTTGTCGGCTATCTGTTGCGAGACTCCTTGCTTGAGTACCAGTCCCTGAT
>JBAWCX010000541.1:0-2731 GCA_049590495.1 Binatus sp. (SeqCode) | reverse complement strand
GGTCCCCCTTCCCGCGCGGGAAGGGGTTAGGGGTTAGGTTCCGTGTAGCGCTTCTGCGAGTCCGCGTTTAGCCTCGATGAAGATCACGCAACGCGCAGCAGATGAGAGTTCTGCGGCTCGAGATAAGCGCGCGGTGCTGTCTGATTTTTGTGTCATCCCGAGCGTAGCCGAGGGACCCTGGATCTTTCTCGATGCTTAGACACCTCGACTCCGCTTGGGGCACGCCGCGCCGAGCTTGCTCCGGATCCGAGACGAGCGTGCCGCCGCTGATTCGCGCTCTGATTCTGCCAGAATCGCGCTTGCTATGAATTCGCTTGCTGTTAGCCGCCAGTCGAACTTCGCCATCGAGCCGAGCGCGCCTTTTCATTTCGATGGCACCTTTCATAAGCCTTCGCGCTTCCCCGCCTCGCTCGACGCGTGGGAGCCAGGAAAATTCTGGACCGCGATGCGAGTCGGTGCGTCGGTATATGGACTCAAAATTACAGATGCCGGCGTCGCGGCGCGGCCGAAAATCCGCGTCGATGTATTCCATCGTCGCAAGCTCGCTGCGTCGGAGCGGGAAGCTATCCGCGCGGAAATTTCATGGCGCTTCGATCTCGAAACCGACCTGTCTGAGTTCAATCGAGCGGCGCGAACGGACCGGCGCTTCGCTCCGATCTTTCGAAGATGGCGCGGCAGCCGGGCCGCGATCGGGTTGAGCCTCTACGAGCTGATGATCGTATCGATTGTGCTCCAGAACACTACCGTGCGGCGCACAGTGCAGATGATGAACGCGCTGCTGGAAGCATTCGGCACGCGGATCACCTTCGATTCGCGCACGCTCTATGCGATCTGGCGGCCGCGCGACATGCGCAACGTGTCAGAGCAGGACCTGCGCGCGTTGAAGGTCGGCTATCGCGCCCGGTTCATCAAGCGCCTGTCCGACGATTTCGCGGCGGGCACGGTCGACGAGACCGCGATCCGTTCGATGGACCTCGAGACCGCGCGGCGTGAACTGATGAAGCTACACGGAGTCGGTCCGGAGACCGCACAAATCCTCCTGTACCCGGCGTGCCATCGATCCGGCCCGATGCATCACATTGCGCCGTGGCAGCAGAAGATCTATTCGCGGGTCTTCTATGGACGCCGGCTCGTGCCCGCGGCAAAGATTCTCGCCGATCTTAATCGCCGCTACGGCAAGTGGGCGCCGCTGGCTGTCAGCTACGTCTGGGAGGACCTGTTCTGGAGGCGCAAACGCGGCGAGCAAATCGAGTGGCTGGAGCGCGAGATCCGGTTGTGAGTGGTGGCGCCAGGGGATGAACTTTTCAGCCTGACGCTGTCGAATTTTCTGTGCTACCCATACGTCCGTGTAGCGCGCGGAAGGAAGGGGCTTGATCCCGATGCGAAAAGCTTCTAAATGTGCGGCGCGCTTTATTTTGCGATCGACAAGGAATCGGTGATGTTGAAGTTTGAGGAAATCGATCTCGATGAAATGGTCGAAGAAGTTCTGGCCGGAAAAGAAGTCGCGCGCGAGACTGCCGCGGCAATCCTGAATTGTCCCGACGCGCGCCTCGCCGATTTGCTCGCCGCGACGCGCCGCGTGCGCGAGGCCGCTTTCGGCCGCCGCGTGAAGATTTGCATGCTGCGCAACGCGCAAAGCGGCATCTGTCCCGAGGATTGCTCGTACTGCTCGCAATCGCGCATCTCGAAAGCCGAAATCCCGGTCTACAAGATGCAGAGCGTGCCGAAGTTGATCGAGGGCGCGCGAATCGCGGTTGAGAGCGGAGCGCGCCGCTACTGTATGGTCTGCAGCATGCGCGGTCCGGCGCGGCAGGACGTCGAGCATCTCGGCGAGGCGTGCGATCGAATCCGCTCGGAGCTGCCGGGGCTTGAACTGTGCCTGTCGATCGGTCTGATGAATCGCGAGGATGCGGGCGAGCTCAAGAGCGCGGGCGCCGGATGGATAAATCACAACCTCAACACGAGCAGGCGCTTCTATCCGGAAATCTGCACGACGCATACTTATGACGATCGGATCGAGACGATCGAAAACGTGCGTGCGGCGGGATTGTCGACGTGCTCGGGCGGGATCATCGGGACGGGCGAGAACGACGATGACATTATCGAGCTTGCGTACTCGACGCGGCGGCTCGCGATCGATTCGGTGCCGCTGAATTTTCTGCATCCTATAAAGGGCACCCCGCTGGAATCGAAGCGCGAGCTCACGCCCGAGAAATGTCTGAAGGCGGCGTGCCTGTTCCGTCTGCTGAATCCGCGCAGCGAGGTTCGCGCGGCAGGCGGCCGCGAACTAAACGTCGGCGCGCGGCAGGCGGACCTGTTCAACGCGGTGAATTCGATTTTCGTCAACGGCTACCTGACGACCGCGGGCTGGGACTGGTCGCGAACCCGCGAGCTAATCGAGCGCGCAGGCTACGAGCCGGAGCCGGCGTAGGCGGTCGGCGCGCGCGCACTCCTTCCGTCAGCATCCTCGTGTCGTGTGTTTTTGTGTTTTCCTTTTTTGTGTCGTCTGTTTTTCTTGTCGCCCGTTTTTTGTGCCGTCTGTTTTTTTGTGTCGTCTGTTGTTTTGTGTCATTCCGTCCTTGTGTCATCCCGAGCGTAGCCGAGGGACCCCGGATCTTTTCCAGTTCAAGGCACATCGACTTCACTTGAGGCTTGCGGAGCTGAGTTGCTCCGGCTTCTTCTCTTCCTTGATAATCACCCTGATTCGGATTCGGAGCACTTCGGCTTCGCG
>JBAWCX010000540.1:0-1867 GCA_049590495.1 Binatus sp. (SeqCode) | reverse complement strand
CTCCCTGACAGGGAGAGGGGAAGAAGTTACTCGAAGACGATCGTGCGGTTGTGGTGCAGTAGCACTTGCTTCTTCAGGTGGGCTCGCACTGCTTTTGCCAGGACCATCACTTCTAGATCTTTACCTTTGCGCGCGAGGTCGGCGACGGTGTCGCGATGGGTCATCGGGGCGGTGGCTTGCGCGATTATCGGGCCGGCGTCGAGTTCTTCGGTTACGTAGTGCGCCGTTGCGCCGATTAGTTTGACGCCGCGGTCGTGCGCCTGCTTGTGCGGGCGCTGGCCGGCGAACGCGGGCAGGAAGCTGTGGTGAATGTTGACGATCGGCTTGTTCCATGCGCGAAGGAATTCGCCCGATAACACCTGCATGTAGCGCGCGAGGACGACGGTGTCGGCGCCAAGCTCAACGAGATGCTTCATGAGCGCGGCTTCAGCCTCCGACTTGCTATCCTTCTCGACCGGAATCACCTTGAACGACACTTCGAACGGGCGCACCAGCGATTCGAGGTCGGGATGATTGCTGACGACCCCCACCACGTCACCGTCGAGCTCGCCGACGTGATGGCGGCTAAGCAGATCCATCATGCAGTGCGGCAGGCGCGAGACCATAATGACGATACGGTCGCGTTTGGCGACGTCGAAGAAAGCCCACTTGAGGCGCTCCCACGGTAACAACGAGGGCATCGAGGCGTCGAGTTCTTTTGAGAGCTCGCCGATGGGAAGCCGCAGGCTTTCGAAGTGAATGCGCCAGAAGAAGTGGCCCTCCTCGTCGTCGGAGTACTGGTCGGAGGTGATAATATTGCAACCGAGAGTGAAGAGGTGGGTGGCGACGCGGGCGATGATGCCGGGGCGGTCGATGCACGAGATGAGGAGAGTAGCTTTGCCTGCGGCCACGCTGATGACTCCTTCAATAGTCAGTGTGAATTGTAATGGCGACTCGCGCAAATAGACAAACCGAGGCCGGCGGGATTTTGTATGTAGTCGCGACGCCGATCGGGAATCCAGACGATCTCTCGGCGCGCGCGATCCGCACGCTCGCGGAGGTCGCGCTGATCGCATGCGAGGATACGCGGCGCACCGGGCAGATGCTCGCGCGCCATCAGATTCGCACGCCGACGGTAAGTCATTTCGAGCACAACGAAGAGCGGCGCGTGCCGGAGCTCGTCGAGCGACTGAAGGCGGGCGAAAAAATCGCGATCGTCACCGACGCGGGCACGCCTGCAATTTCGGATCCCGGCTTTCGGCTGGTGCGGTCGGCGTTGGAAGCAAACGTGCCCGTGATCGCGGTGCCGGGAGCGTCGGCGGCAATCGCGGCGCTGTCGATTGCCGGAATCCCGACTGACAGGTTCACCTTCGAGGGATTTATTCCAGCGCGCGACGCGGCGCGACGTAAGGCGCTGGAAGAACTGCGTCGCGAACCGCGCACGATGGTCTTTTACGAAGCGGCGCGCCGGGTCGCCGATACGCTGGCTGCGATGGCGGCCGCATTCGGGGAATCGCGCGATGCCGCTGTCGTCTGCGAAATCACCAAGACCTACGAGCGCACGATCCGCGGGACGTTGGTCGAACTGGAACAGCGGTTTCGCGCGACGCCCGCACTGGGTGAGATTACGATCGTCGTCGCCGGTGCGCCGCAGCAGCCGCAGCAGCCGGAGGAGGGAAGTGTCGCAATCGACGTGCGGGAGGCGCTCGAGGTGCTTCGCGAGGCCGGACTTGGGCTGAAGCAGGCAAGCGCGGTGATCGCGCGGCTGACGGGGATCGGGCGTCGCGAAGTGTATCAGGGGGCGATCAAATCGCGCGGTGAGGAGGGAGAAGGGTAAAACATTTAATTGAAATGTGGAACCCACCGTGGGTTCCACACCTCCTTGGGC
>JBAWCX010000539.1:0-2034 GCA_049590495.1 Binatus sp. (SeqCode) | reverse complement strand
TTGTCATTACCTGCATCGCGACGACGCCAAGGCGCACGAAGTCCTGCTCTGCATCCAGACCGGCAAGACGATGGCCGATGAAAGGCGCTGGCGTTTCGACACCGACGAGCTTTACGTCAAGACGCCCGACGAGATGGCGAGCGCGTTCGGCGCGGATTCGGAGGAGGTGCGCAACAGCGTCGAGATTGCGCGGCGAATCGATTTCGAATTCGAGTTCGGCAAGTTTCATTTCCCGGTTTTCAAATCCGGTCCGGGCGTTGACCTCGACGCCGAGATGGAAACGCGCGCGCGCGACGGATTGACCGCCCGGCTGGCCGAAATTCGCGCGCGTCGTGCTGACGTCGACGAGTCGCAGTACCAGGAGCGCATCGATCGCGAGCTTCCCGTAATTCGCGACATGGGATTCTCGGGCTACATGCTGATCGTCGCCGACTTTATCGGTTACGCGCGCGGGCTTGGAATTCCGGTCGGTCCGGGCCGCGGCTCGGTGGTCGGCAGCCTGGTTTCGTACGCGCTCGGAATCACCGAGGTCGATCCCGTCGAGCATCGGCTGCTGTTCGAGCGATGGCTGAATCCGGGGCGCAAGTCGATGCCGGATATCGACGTGGACTTCTGCTTCGAGCGGCGCGACGAAGTGCTCGAATACGTACGCAAGAAGTACGGCGACGATCGCGTCGCGCAGATCATCACGTTCGGCACGATCAAGGGCAAGCAGGCGATTCGCGACGTCGGGCGCGTGCTCGGATTGTCGTTCGCCGAGACCGACAAAATCGTCAAACTGTATCCGGCGCCCAAGCAGGGCCGCGATTTTCCGCTCGCCGACGCGCTCGAAATGGAGCCGCGGCTCAAGGCCGAGCGCAAACTGCATCCCGATCTTTTCAACTACGCGTTCAAACTCGAAGGCCTGCTCCGTCACGCGTCGCGCCATGCGGCGGGCGTCGTCATTTCCGATCAGCCGCTCACCGACCTGGTGCCGCTCTACGTCGACAAGGAACGCGACGAAGCGGCGCTGTCGATTACGCAGTATTCGATGAAGGGTGTCGAGGAAATCGGCCTTATCAAGTTCGACTTCCTGGCGCTCAAGAACCTGACGTTGATCACCGACACGCTCGCGCTGATCAAGGCGGGCGGCAAGGAGGCGCCGGACCTGAATCGGCTGCGGCTGGACGACGCCGACACCTACAAGATGCTGTCGCGCGGCGACACGGTCGGTGTGTTCCAGCTCGAAAGCTCGGGGATGCGCCGGTTTATCACGGAGCTCAAGCCGACCTGCTTCGACGACGTGATTGCGGCCGGCTCGCTGTTCCGGCCCGGGCCGCTCGACGCGATCCAGGACGGCAAGACGATGGTGCAACACTACGTCGATCGCAAGCACGGCAAGGAGCCCGTCGAGTACGACCATCCGCTCCTGGAGCCTGTGCTGCGCGACACCTACGGCGTGATCGTGTACCAGGAGCAGGTCATGCGCGCGGCGCAGGCGCTCGCGGGCTACTCGCTCGAGCAGGCCGACATCCTGCGCGCCGCGATGGGCAAGAAGAACCACGCCGTGATGGAGAAGGAGCGCGTGCGCTTTATCGACGGCGCGAAGCAAAATGGCGTCAACGCCGCGCTCGCCGCTTCGATCTTCGAAAAGATCGAAACGTTCGCGTCGTACGGATTCAATCGCTCGCACGCCGCCGCGTATGCGCTGACCACTTACACGACCGGGTACCTGAAGGCGCACTATCCGCACGAGTTCATGGCGGCGCTGATGTCGCTCGATATGGACGACGTCGACAAGACCTACAAAAATATCGCGGCGCTGCGCGACATGAAGATTGCGATCCTGCCGCCGGACGTGAATCAGAGCCGGGTCAAGTTTACGGTCACCGACGGCGCGATTCGCTTCGGGCTGGCCGCGATTCGCGGGGTCGGCAGCAAACCGGGAGAGGCGATTGTCGCGGAGCGCGAGGCCAATGGCCCATTCGAGAGCATGGCGGATTTTTGCATGCGCGTCGGCACGCAACTGATCAGCCGCCGCGTGCTCGACGCGCT
>JBAWCX010000538.1:0-5475 GCA_049590495.1 Binatus sp. (SeqCode) | reverse complement strand
ATCGGATGCGTTCGAGCGGAATCCGATTGGTCGAGTTCGACCCGATCAATCCGCTGGCCAGGGGGTTTCGATGGTCGTGGCTCCATCGCGATCATCGCAAGCTGATGGTGGTGGACGGCAGGCTGGCGATCACCGGTGGCATCAACATCTCAGGCGTGTATTCGAGCAGCGGCCTCCCGGCGCGGAAAAATGCGCGTGACGAAATCGCGAAAACGTGGCGCGATACCGATGTCGAGGTCGAAGGTCCCGTGGTATCGGAGTTCCAGGAACTGTTTGTCGCCAACTGGCTGCAGCAAGGCGGCGAGCCGCTCAGGTTTCCCGACTACTTTCCGTCACTCGATAGGAATGGGGACATGATCGTGCGTGTACTCGGAAGCGTGCCCGAGGAATTCAGCACGATCTACGTGACGCTGGTGTCGGCGATACGCAACGCCGAGACGAACATCTACATTACCGACGCGTACTTTGCGCCGGGCGCACAGATGCTCGAGGCGCTGGAAGCCGCGGCGCGGCGCGGCGTCGACGTTCGCCTGCTCGTCCCGGGGCGCATCAATGAGCCGTTAATCGGGTCGGCGGCGCGCTCGGATTTTTCCGAGCTGCTCGATGCGGGAGTCAAGATTTATCTATGGCAAGGTGAGATGCTGCATGCGAAGACCGCGACCGTCGACGGAGTCTGGTCGACGGTTGGCTCCTCGAACCTCGATTGGTGGAGCATCGCGCGCAACGACGAAATCAACACGGTGATCCTGAGCGTGCGGTTTGGGCGGCAAATGAACGCGACCTTCATGAGCGACGTCGATAATTCCCAACAGATCACTTCAGACGCGTGGCAACAGCGATCGGTCCTCGAGCGACTCGAGGAAGACCTTGCCGGATGCCTGAAGCCGATGATGTAGGACCTGGACATGGCAGCCACGGCGCGCGACCCTCCTATCCACGAACCTGGTCGCAGCGGGCGCGGATCGCGTGTCGCCGGCTGGGTGATCGGAACGCTGGCCGTCCTGGCCGTGGCCGTATTCATCGCTTCGTACTTTTTGGACCCGATAGTTCGAGGGCGGGTCGAGACTGCGATGAATCAAATGTTGGTGGGCTATCATACCTCGCTCAGCCACGCGCATGTTCAGTTGCTCAGCGGGACGCTGATACTCAACGGTCTGATCGTGAAGCAGGACGCTCATCCAACTCCGTCGGTCGCCGATCTGCCTAAGATGGAATTTAACATTCAATGGCGCGAGTTGCTCTCGGGCCACGTAGTCGCCGACGTGCTGCTCACGCACCCGCACGTGCATATCAATCTCATCCAGTTGCGCGCCGAAAAAGCGGATCCAGTGCCGCTGAGTGAAGAGGGCTGGCAGGATGCAATCGATGCCGTTTACCCGTTCAAGATAAATTTGTTCAGGATTCAAAACGGCGAAGTGAGTTATATCGATACCGATCCGACGCGCCCGCTTCATCTGAGCGGGATTTCGCTCCGCGCCGACAACATCCGCAATATCCACTACAAGGACCAGGTATATCCCTCGCCGTTTCAAGTTGACTCGGTGGTATTCGATAAGGGGCGAATGACTATTGACGGGAAGGCGAATTTTCTGGCCCAGCCGTTTCCGGGTATCCTCGCGAACTACCAGGTCGAGCGCATTCCGTTGAGTAGATTCGAGCCCGAGGTCCAACGCGCAAATCTCCACGTCTACCAGGGAACGCTGCAAAGCAAAGGCGTCGTGGAATATTCGCCGAAAGTGGCGCGAGTCGAAGTCGCGAATGCGGGCATCGACGGGATTCATCTCGACTACGTGCATACCTCGTAGTCCGCGGCGGCCGAGACGGGGAGAATGGGCACCGTCAAAGCTGAAGCCGCGAAGGTCAACAACGCGCCAGGCGTGCAATTGAAGGCTCACGAGGTCGTTCTCACTAATAGTGAGCTGAAGTTCCTCAACGATGCGGGCAATCCGCATTACAGAGTCGTCGTGTCAACTATGAACCTTCGCGCGACGAACCTGTCGAATCACCTCAGCTCTGGACCTGCAAAGCTGCAGTTCAGCGGCAAATTGATGGGCTCGGGCGATACTACGTTGACCGGAGTTCTACGCCCTGAGCATCAAGGACCCGATTTTGACTTCGACCTGGCGAGCCGTGACACAGATCTGACTTCATTGAACGACTTGCTTCGCGCGTTTGGAAAATTTGATGTTGCGTCAGGCCGAGTTTCGGTTTTCTCGCAAGTTACCGTGAAGGACCACAGGTGAACGGCTATGTGAAGCCGCTATTCACCGATGTGAAGGTATACGACACGCAAAAGGACGCGAAAAAACCGATTCTTCATCAGGTGTACGAGTTGGCGATCGGCGGTGCGGCCAAGCTATTGAAAAATCGCTCGACACAGCAGGTTGCGACCAAGGTTGATATCTCGGGTCCGATCAACACTCCTAACCTGAGCGCGTGGCAAGCGATAGGACAATTCCTCACCAATGCTTTCGTCAATGCTATCGTTCCCGGCTTCGATCACGAAGTCGCTCAAGCCAGACAAGCTCACAGCTAGTCCTTGCGATTAGAATTCCGCGACCCTGAAAGATTTACAGGGGAAAGCCGACATTTTCGGGCGGTTGGCTTTGAAGAATTGCGGCATAGCGGCTGGCCGGCTTCTTGCTGTTACTAATGGGTAAGTCCCTATGGAGGATTTTGAAATATGCGTTTTATGAATCGTATCGCGATCATCCCAGCAGTTGTTGCCGCGTGCGGAATCGCCACCGGATGCTTCTCCTACCACAAGACGGTGGATGAAACTCAGACTCCGGCGCCCGTGGTTGAGACGACTCCGCCCGTGGTAGAAACGATTCCGGAGCCAGGTCCTGCGACCTCGAGCTCAACCACGACCACAACGACCGACGACGGCCTTGTGCAGCGGCAGAAGACAACGACCTATACCGCCCCATAGCTGTCTAGTGTGAAGCGAGCCGGTTCCAGCGACGCGCGCCGCTGCCTATCGCGCGCGTTCGCTGCAAGCCGGCCGAGCGAGCACCTATCATGAAAAAGTCTATAATCACCGTGATCTCCCTGAGCGCGATCTTTTTCACGTGCTTGACACTTCAGTCGTGCTCGACGACCGAGACTACCTACACTACAAGCGATCCGGGTGAGCCGCCCGTGGAAACCACCACCACTACGACGACTACCAACACCCCAGACCACGACAGTGTCGTAGGAGCCACGGCGAATGCGGTCGGAACCGTAATCGCGGCGCCATTCCGGCTCGTCGGCGACGCTCTCAGTATTGTCTTCTGAAGCGAATCAGTTCGCCCGATTCGGTTTACACCGGTTTGTAACCGTTTAGATTTCGCCAATGACGCCACTTGACGCAGAGAGCAAATCGATTATAGTTTCTCGCTCGACATTGCCGAGCTTAACTGTCGCATTAATCTCAGAACCGGCCTTGGAGACTGCACGTGGCTTCCCTGAGACTTCGAGAGACAGCGTCTGAAACGGGGCGCAGATGCGCTCGGCGTCATCGGCGCGATCAGCATCTGAATTCGCCAAATCTCCGCCAAAACGAACTCCGCGGCACGGTTCGCGTGACGTCCATCTAAATGAATGGGAAGAACGAAATATCGATACATCCCGGTCCGTCGATGAACGGCGATCCGGAATACTTCTTCTCGCTCGTGATGGGCAATATTCCCGCCCGCGTTTGGATAAAGGACGGGCGGGGGCGGTACGTATTCGTCAATTCGCGGCTCTGCTCGGAGCTAGGTATCGAGCGCGAGAAATGGATCGGATCCAGCGATGACGAGTTGTTCCCCGATGTTGGTCACGTTTTCTGGCGCAAGGACCTGCAGGTCCTATCCGGCGGAAGCCCGCTGATATCCACCGACCAAGTCGAGCGAGGTAAGTCTCTTTTCGTCGTAAGATTTCCGCTAGCTATCGAAGGTGAAACCCATATTGCCGCGGTTGGGGTAGAGACCACGCAGCATATGTCGGCACTTATCGGCTTCTTTCACTTGCGTGATGAGCTCTTCAGAAACGAGCGGCTGCGTTCGATAGGCGAGATGGCCTCGGGCCTGGCGCACGATCTGAGGAACATTCTGAATGCCGGCGCCCTGCGGTTGAACATTCTCCGCTCCAAGGCCGGCGACGATTTGATCGCGGACGTGGACGCGCTGACGAGAACGGTAAACGCGGCCGCTGACAGAGTTCGTGGCCTTCAGGAATTCGTCAGTGAGCGCCCGCAGGAGAAGCTGGAGTCTTCCGACCTGTCGATATTGATAGTCGACGCAATTGAAATGGTCGATTTCCTGATTCAGAAGACTCCGACCGTGAACGGTGGCACGATCAAAATCGAATTTGAAATTCCAGCGTTGCTGCCGAAGGTTCCGGTTTTTCCAAACCAGTTGAAGTACGTGTTCGCGAATCTGCTCATCAACGGTCGAGAGGCCATGCCGGATGGCGGAAACTTATCGATCGAGGCAAAGGAAACTCCGTCTTGCGTGGAGGTTACCGTGTCGGATGAGGGTACCGGCATTCCCGCGGACATCCTTGAGAAAATATTCGAACCCTTCTTCACTACCAAGGAGTTAGGGACAGGTCTGGGTCTCTCGATGGCGCGCGATGTCATGACCAGGATGGGAGGTCGGATTCGCGGCGAGAATCGCTCTCCGCGCGGAGCGGCATTCGTTTTGAATTTCCCGATACCGCGATAGCCTCAGGGGCTGGCCGGTAGTTCTTACATACTTCACATATTTACAATGAAAAATTGCGGGCTTCGCGCCGCGCGGGCCGATAAATCCTAGGCCGCATCTAGTACGTCTCTTGCTTTATCCTGCATCGGCGTTGAATTCGCCGCAGCGGGGTCTATGCTCGAGGATTCCTCAGCTCTGAAATCGATTTCCGATAGCAAGGAATTACGTCAAACCCTTGCCGTCGATCCGGCGCCGGACGGCCTTGCTGACTTCGAGCGCATACTCGACCTGAAACCAGGCGAGCTCGTCGAAGTCCGGGGTCCCGCGGAAATCATGTCGGGCCTCGATGCCGACGGCAAGCTCGACGGCCTGCCCTTCATGCCCGAGATGCTGGCATTTTGCGGACGCCGTCTGCGAGTATCCAGACGCGCCGATAATACTTGCGCGCTCGGCCAGCCTCGACGCATAGAAGCTACGGTTCATCTCGAGCAGCTGAGATGTGACGGCTCGGCGCATCGCGGCTGCGATGCGGGTTGTCTCTTTCTGTGGAAGGAAGCATGGCTTCGACGCGCGGCTGATAGCGTCGAAAATTCGTCGCCTGTGACGGCGAGCGTCGAGTCGGATAGTACCTATAGTCTCCTGAGCGAGCTCGCACAGAAACCGAATAACACCCTGATGTGTCAGGCGACAGAGTTGAATGCCGCGACCTGCCCGGTGTCGCTGGGGAGCCCGCCGAGCTACTTCGCCAATTTCGCGCGCGACTACATTTCCAGGAAAAGAAATTTCGACGACCTGCGCAAGCTCA
>JBAWCX010000537.1:0-4726 GCA_049590495.1 Binatus sp. (SeqCode) | reverse complement strand
TACCTAGGCTTTGGTGATGCGGTCGCAGAACCCTCACCTACCGGCGGCTTCGCTCGCCGGCCGCCTCTCCCGTAAAAAGAACGGGCGAGGTAAGACTAGGATCTTCCCCCTTAATCTTTTCTAACAGGGACGAAGTCCCGCATCTTTCTTAGCACTGGGTGCAGGGGTCACCCCTGCCGAAGGAAGTGTGAAACCCACCGCGGGTTTCACATTCAATTAAGTTCTGTTCTACCCTCTCTTCGATGTACGCCGCTGACACGATCGTCGCTCCTGCCACCGCGCCAGGCCTCGGCGCGGTCGCGATCGTCCGCCTGTCGGGCCCGCGCTCGTTCGAAATCCTCGACGCGATCTTTCGCCCCGCGCATTCCGCCGAGATGAGGCCGCGCACGATGCGCCTCGGCGACGTCGTCGATCCCACCGCTGGCGTGCGCATCGATCGCGCGCTCGCGGTCGTGATGCCGAATCCGGCGAGCCTTACTGGCGAAGACGTAGCCGAAATCCAATGTCACGGCGGTCCGTTTATTGTGCGCCGTATCGTTGCGCTGGCCGTCGAGGCGGGCGCGCGCGTCGCTGAGCCCGGAGAATTCACTCGCCGCGCGTTCTTGAACGGCCGAATCGATCTGGCCGAGGCCGAAGCGGTCGCCGACATCGTCGCCGCGCGCAGCGATTCCGCACTCGCGATCGCTCTGGAGCAACTCTCCGGCGCGCTTTCCGCCCGCGTCGCGGAGTTGCGCGCACAGGTTGTCGCGATTCGCGCGCATCTCGAAGTCGAAATCGATTTCTCCGACGAGGACATCCGCCTCCCGTCGCGGCGCGAGGTCGCCGCCGAGATCGAGCGCTTAATCGCCGACGTTGATGTCCTGCACGACAGCTTTGCGCGCGGCCTGCTGATGCGCGAAGGCGTGCGCGCGACCATTATCGGCAAGCCCAACGTCGGCAAATCCAGCCTGATGAATCTGTTGCTCGGCGCCGACCGCGCAATCGTCACAGCTATCGCCGGCACTACTCGCGACGTGATCGAGGACTCGGTCCAGCTCGGCCCGTACGCGATGGTCCTCAATGACACCGCGGGGGTCCGCGAATCGGCCGACGCGGTCGAGAGAATCGGCATCGAGCGCACGCTACGCTCGGCGCGCGACGCGGACCTGCTGATCGCGATGTTCGATTCGTCGCGCCCGCTCGAATCCGCGGACGTAGAAGTGATCCGCCTGACAGCCAACCGCCCCGGCCTGGCAATCCTCAACAAGCGCGATTTGCCCGCCGCAATCACAGCCGCCAATCTTCGCGAGCAAGGGTTGGTCCTTCCGATAATCGCGTTGAGCGCGATCAATCCCGACGAAGCCATCCCTCTGCGCGCCGAGCTGACAAAGGTGATCAGTGTCTTGATCGCACCGTCCACACCTACCACCAACAATCAAATCGCAATCTCCCGCGAACGTCATCGCGACGCGCTCGCGATGGCTCTGGAAGCCCTCAAGAACGCACGTACATCCGCACTCTCGCTGATGCCGCCGGAGATCGTCGCCGTCGACATAATGGCCGCCGCCGCCGCGCTCGGCTCGATCACCGGCGAGGTAACCAACGAAGACGTCCTCGACGCAATCTTCCGCGACTTCTGCATCGGCAAGTAGGCGCGTCGCAGAACCCTCACCTACCGGCTGCGATGCGTCCGGCCGCCTCTCCCGTAAAAGAACGGGCGAGGTAAGAACTCGCTGCGCTCAGGACGACCCAAAACAAGTTCTAACAGGGACGAAGTCCCGCATCTTTTCTTTTTAGTACTGGGTGCAGGGGTCACCCCTGCCGAAGGAAGCGTGAAACCCACCGCGGGTTTCACATACAAATCTTGTTATTCTACTATCAGTTATTTAATCCTACTAAGTGTGTCTGCCCTCCGCGCTTTGCGCGATGCGCTCGTGCGGGCCATAATCGCTGCTTCGCCATGAACTACGACGTTATCATCGTCGGCGCCGGACACTCTGGTATCGAAGCTGCGCTCGCCGCGGCCCGGATGGGTGCGAGCACGCTGATGCTCACGCTCAACCTCGACCATATCGGCCAGATGTCCTGCAACCCGGCGATTGGCGGGATCGGCAAGGGCCACCTGGTCCGTGAGATCGACGCGCTCGGCGGCGAGATGGGCCTGGCGACCGACGAGACCGGAATCCAGTTTCGATTTCTGAATACCCGCAAGGGCCCCGCCGTTCGCGCGCGCCGCGCGCAGGCCGACAAAGCCGCATATCGCGCGCGCAGCAAGCGCGTGCTCGAGCGGACCGCCAACTTGCAGGTGCGACAGGCAAGCGTCGAGCGCCTGATCGTCGCGGACGGCGCCGTGCGCGGCGTCGAGTCGCAGATCGGCGAAGTCTTCGAGGCGCCGACCGTCATCCTCACCACCGGCACGTTCCTGAAGGGCCTCGTCCATATCGGGATGAAGAATTATTCCGCGGGCCGCGCCGGAGACTTCGCCGCGATGGGCCTCAGTGACCATCTCGCGCAGTTGGGCTTTCGAATCGGCCGCCTGAAGACCGGCACCTGCCCTCGTCTCGACGCGCGCACGATCGACTACTCCGCGTTGGAGATCCAGCCGGGTGACGAGCCGCCGCCGCCGTTCTCGTTCCGCACTGACCGCATCACGCAGGATCAGATTCCCTGCCACCTGACGTTCACCAATGCGCGCACCCACGAGATAATCCGCGGCGGGATCGACCGCTCCCCGATGTACTCCGGCGTGATCCAGAGCAAGGGACCGCGCTATTGCCCGTCGGTCGAGGACAAGGTGATGCGCTTTCGGGACAAGGAGCGCCATCAGATTTTCCTCGAGCCCGAGGGCCGCGACACCGTCGAGGTCTATCCCAACGGCCTGTCCACCAGCCTGCCGCTCGACGTGCAGCTCGCGATGGTGCGTTCGATCGTCGGGCTCGAGCAGGCCGAGATAATGCGCCCCGGCTACGCGATCGAGTACGATTTTTCAGACCCGACGCAACTGACGGCTTCGCTGGAGACGAAACTGGTGCGCGGGCTGTTCTTCGCCGGCCAGATCAACGGCACTACCGGCTATGAAGAAGCGGGCGCGCAGGGTCTGATGGCGGGAATCAACGCGGCGCTCCAGATCCGCGGCGAGCCCGCGCTGATCCTCCGCCGCGACCAGGCCTATATTGGCGTGATGGTCGACGACCTGGTGACGCGCGGTATCGGCGGCGAGCCGTACCGGATGTTCACGTCCCGAGCCGAGTATCGGTTGCTGCTGCGCGAGGATAACGCCGACCGCCGACTGTCGCCGATTGGCGAGCAACTGGGATTGCTCGACGCGTCGGCGGGCGCGCGGGTTCGCGCCAAGACCGAAGCGGTGCATCGCGAGATCGAACGTCTCAAATCGTCGTTGATACCGGCGTCCGACGAGGTCAACGCGGCGCTCACGGCGTCGGGCTCGACGCCTATCGCACAGCCGGTGCGCGCGATCGAGCTGCTCAAGCGTCCCGAAATCGGCTACGACACCCTGCTGAAGATGAACGGCGTCGATCCCGGACTAAACCTCGACGAAGCGGCCGAGCTCGAGACTGAGATCAAGTACGAGGGCTATGTTCGCCGGCAAGCGGAGGCGATTGAGCGTTTCGCGCGCCTCGAGGACACGATGATACCGGACTGGCTGGATTTCAAAGGCGTGATGGGTCTGTCGACTGAGGTCTCGGAGCGTCTGACCGCCGTACGCCCGCGATCGCTGGGGCAGGCGGCTCGGATGCTGGGAATAACCCCGGCAGCAATCTCTATTCTTGCCGTCCATATCAAGAGTCGGCGCGACCGCAGTGCTCGCGCGATCTGACCCCAACCAAAACGTTTCACGTGAAACGTTTTGAGAAATAACCTAGTAAATTCCTGACAAATATCGTCGGGTAGGGACGTTTCACGTGAAACATAAGGGCAAGGCGCGGCCGGCAAAAAAGGCGGCGGCTCGAGCGCCGAAAAAGAAAAAGGCTGCGACTCCCGACGAGATTGCCGCGGAGGTCCGCGCTCAGCTCGCGCCTGCGATTGCGCCGCTTGGGGTTGTCGCCAATACGGTCCAGTTCCTGAATCGAATCGAGCGGATGGCTGCGACGCTCGCGGTGTGGGGGCCGAAAATCAACCTGACCGCGAATCCACGCGACCCTGATGAGATAGTCTTTCACGTGTTCGATAGTATTATCCCGATCTCGATTGCGACCAGCTCGAAGATCCTTCGCCTCGACCGGGCCCATCGCTTTTTGGATATCGGCAGCGGCGCCGGCTTTCCGGGACTCGTTATCGCCGCCGCGCTGAACGCGCACGTGACTCTCGTCGAGGCTCGGCGCAAGCGCGCGACCTATCTGAGCGAGGCGGCGATCGAGATGGGCCTGCAGAATGTTCGTATCGAATGCGCGCGGGCGGAGTCGCTCGACGTGCGCGATGGCTTCGACGTCGTCACATCGCGAGCGGTCGGAGATGTGCCAGCCCTTTGGCAGATTGCCAGCCGCGGACTACGCCTCGAGGGCGTGCTGATGCTCTACGTAAGCGCGGATCAGAAATTCGAAGACGCCGCCAGTGTCGCGGCCGCATCCGCGTCGGGGCTCGTCGATAGGCAGGTCGCCGGATACGATCTTCGCCACGGCCGCCAACTGATGCGCAGAGCCATCGCGACCTGGACGCGCCGCTAGACAGATTGTAGTGGAACCCGCCGTGGGTTCCACACCTCCTTCGGCAGGGGTGACCCCTGCAC
>JBAWCX010000536.1:0-2965 GCA_049590495.1 Binatus sp. (SeqCode) | reverse complement strand
TGGGCAGGGGTGACCCCTGCACCCAGTACTAAGAAAAGAAAGATGCGGGACTTCGTCCCTGTTAGAACTATTCATGGAAGACGTGTGGGGTCGTCCGCACATTTGTCATGCTCCTAGTCCTTCTTCTTTGTCCAGGCGGGGTCGCTGTTTAGGGTTGGGTAGCCGGAGCCTAGCTGGATCAGGACGCCGTGGGACGAGCGCGGCGAGATGAAGGACTCGAAGCTGGTTGGCGACCAATTGGTCTCGTCGACGATTCGTACGCCCTGCTCTTTCAGCTCGGTGGTCTTTTGCTGGCAGTCGGGGACGTTGAAGGTCAGGTGATGCATCCCTTCGCCGCGCTTTTCTAGAAACTTGTGCAGGAACGAATTCGCGCCGAGCGGCTCCAGGAGCTCGACTGACAGCCCGTTCAGATCGAACGCGGCGAGCTTGAAGCCGGCGGCCTGGTTGGCGGACTCGAATTGAAATGTCGCGCCGAGAATATCCTCGAAAAACTTGCGCGCCTCGGCGACGCTCTTAACCGCGATGCCGATATGGTCGAGTTTGCCGATTGGTGAATTAGCCATCGCTTGCGGTCTCCAGATTGATTGACGTGATGTCGAATATGATCGAATAGACATGGCTATGCCAGCGACACCGTGGAAAATGCCGCCGCTCGTGAAGGTGTACGAGGCGCTCGGGGCGATTGGCGACGGACGCGTGCGAATCGTGGACGCGCGTCGGGCGACGGTCACGTCGTCGGACGGGTCAAAGACTTACGAAGTGGAGATGTCGGCGGACGGGCGCGAGATCGCGTCGAACGACAACGCGTCGTACTGGCAGGGCTACGTGGGCTATCCTGCCATCGCGGTGTTGCTCGCGCGCGGATTCTATCGTCCGCCGGCGAACGTCACCGACGCGTTGGCCGGAGTGCCGTGGAAGGAGCTCAATCGCAAGCACAAAAACGACTGGGCGAAGACGATCGCGCAAGTCGAGAAAGAGCTCGAGCAAGCCGGGCACGATCCCGACGCGGTGCGATCGGAAGCTGAGGCCGTCCTGAGTTTTATCCGCGCGCTGGGACCGGTCCGCGGCAAGCGCAGTCGTCCAGCGGCTGAGAAGCCGGCCAGCAAGATTCGCAAGCAGTAGATGCTCACAGGAAGGGACGCACTGTTGCGCGATGCGTCGAGATGCTAGCGTGACGAAATTCGCGGCGGGACGGGGGCTTCGATGGCGAACGGGGCTGGCGACTCGATCACACCTTTCATCACGATATGGACTCAACCGCGCGCGACGATTCGGCGCATCGTCGACACCGGTCCAACGCGTTACGTAATCGCGCTCGCGGCTGTCGGGCCGGGACTCAACGCGCTGGCGGGCCAATGGTCGAAGGCGCTCAGCAACAACGCCAATCTGTCGGTGTTGTGGCCGCTGTGGGTGGCGGGCGTCGTTGCGCTCCAGGCGGCGCTGGGAGTCGTGGTGCTGTATGCCACTGCCGCGGTTTTCAGATGGTCGGGAGGCCTGCTCGGTGGCGTCGCAAGCCGAGTCGAGGTGCGAGCCGCGCTGGCATGGTCGCAAGTACCTGCGATCGTCGCGGAGATCATTCTGCTGGTCGTGGTCCTGATGGGCGTGCCGATGCCGGTTCCGACGCCGGGGGAGTTGCCGCACATCGATCCGTCCTTCTACAAAATCCTGCTGGTCGAGGCGGTCTTCGGGCTGTGGGGATTGGTCATCTCGCTCAAGTGTATCGGCGAGGTGCATCGATTCTCGGCGTGGCGCGCGCTGGTCGCGATCCTGATACCGCCGCTCATGCTGGCACTCGTTCTCGGTTTCGCGATCTTTGTATTCAGCCGCCTGATGGGACATCACTGATCTATCAGTCCACGTGCAGTCGCGCGGCGAGACGCGAGAAGCGCAGGCGCTCGTCCTGATTGCGCACCGCCTGCTGCAACGCGCTCTTCGTCCCGACCAGCACGCATACGCGCTCGGCGCGCGTGATCGCCGTGTAGAGCAGGTTGCGACGCAGCATCACGTAGTGACTCGAATGTATCGGCATCACGATCGCCGGATACTGGCTGCCCTGGCTCTTGTGCACTGAAATCGCGTAGGCGAGCGCCAATTCGTCGAGCTCCGACAGGTCGTATTCGGCGTGAGTCTCCTCGAAGGCGACGCTCACGCGCGCTTTTTCAGAATTAATCGCAACAATCCGGCCGATCGATCCGTTGAAAACGCCCTTGTCGTAGTTGTTGCGCAACTGAATGACGCGATCGCCGTCCCGAAACGTGCGGTCGCCGGAGCGCAGCTCGCGTCCCGCGGGATTCAACAGGGCTTGCAGCTCGCGATTGAGAATGTGCGTGCCGAGCGGACCGCGATTCATCGGGGTCAGCACCTGGATTTCGCGCGGGTCGCTGATCCCGAAGCGTCCAATCAGGCGCTGTTGCACGAGCTGCTTGATCGTCGCGACCACGTCTTCGGCGGCATTGCGCTCGAAGAAGAAAAAGTCGCCTTCGGCGTCGTTGGAGATTTGCGGGAACTCGCCGCGATTCAGGCGATGCGCGTTGGCGACGATCAGGCTGCGGCGCGCCTGCCGATAGACCTCCCGCAATTGCACGACGGGCACGAAGTCGGAGGCGATCACGTCCTTGAGCACGCTGCCGGGGCCGACCGACGGAAGTTGATCGCGATCGCCGACCAGCAACAGCGAGCAGTTCGGCATCAGCGCGGACAGCAGGCTGGAGGCGAGCTCGACGTCCATCATCGAGGCTTCATCGATGATCAGATAGTTGGTGCGGAGCGGAAAATTCTTGCAGCGGATGAAGCCGCCGCTCTGCGGATCGTATTCCAGCAGCCGGTGAATGGTCTTGGCGTCGCGGCCTGCTGCGTCCTGGAGCCGGCGAGCGGCGCGTCCGGTCGGCGCGGCCAGCGTGGGCTTCAAGCCGACGTCGGCGAGCGCCACCAGCAGCGAGCGCAGCAAGGTCGTCTTGCCGGTGCC
>JBAWCX010000535.1:0-4818 GCA_049590495.1 Binatus sp. (SeqCode) | reverse complement strand
TGTATTGCGCACTGATGACGGACTACTGCATCACGATGCTCGACGGGCGCGGCGATATAATTCTTGAAGGGCGGCTCGCGTCCAACGACGCGTTCGCGTCGGCACTCGCGGCGCTTCGCGAACCAGAGCCGGTATTTCGATCTTCGGATGAGACCGGATCGCTGCGCGGCGCCGTCGCGTTGTCGTTACTAGCGCGCGGAAAAAATCCCGAGCCGGCCAGGCTTGATCTTTGTCCGATCGGTCCCGTCGCCAAGATGAAGTCGGCTCGCCTCAGATGGCAGAGTCTTCTTACTCGATAAGTTTGCCGGACGCCGCGAGACCTGCTTGAATCCGTTTTGAGGACGGTACCATGAATTCGGAAATCGAATTGCGCGATCACGTATTCGTCGGCGCGCTGCGCCGATCCGTCAACAACGCTCGCAACATCCAGGGGAGCATCCACGACGATGCGACGGCGACCAAGCTCGGTTTTCGCGGTGGCACGGTTGCGGGATCGATCCACCTGGAACTGTTTCCGCCTCTTCTGCTGAAAGCGTTCGGCGAGCGATGGTTTGAGCGCGGCACGATCTCGATGTACTTCCTGAACGCGACGACCGACCGCGAAGCGGTGCGCGCGTTCGTCAAAGAGCCGCCGCTCGATGCGACTGATGCGCAGGTCGATATCTGGATCGAGCGCGAAGATGGAATGCGAGTTGCGGAAGGCACCGTGTCGATCGGCAGCCCCGACGAACCAAGCGCGTTGCTGCGCCGTCCGCTCGATCGATTCGATGCGGGTCAGCTGCGAATCCTCGGCGGGCTCAAAGCCGGCGATCGATTCGACGAATGCGACGCGTTTCTTACGAAGGACGCGATGACCGCGCGAATGAAAGTCATCACCGAGCCACTTGAATGGTACATCAAGCCGTCGCCGTGGGGCGGTGCGATCGCCACTCCGGCCACGATGGTGCAGCTACTCTACTCGCAATCGATTGCGACTCTGCGCGGCACGCTGGGCCGGGCGGTGGGACTGTTCGGCGCGATCGAACTGCGCAACATCAACGGGCCGGTTATGGTCGAGCGGCCATATCGCGTTAGCGGGAGCATCGTGGCGCTCGGCCAGAGCCCCAAGACCGAATATATGTGGTTTGAAACCGCGCTGAACGAAGCGGCCGGCAAGCGCGTCGCCGAGATGAGGATGCTGTTGCGCTTCATGAAGGCGTCGTCGCCGCTGTACAAGGACGCGAGCGCAAGCTGAACCGTAGCGAGGCGGGCGTACGTGCGCCGAATCCTTAGCGGGTCGTGCGCCGCTCGTGCATATCCATGTGAGTCAGCTCTTTGCCATCAACCATAAACATCACCACTTCGGCGATATTGGTTGCGTGTTCGGAGATTTCATTCAAGTCCTTCGATAGGAAGGCTAGCTTGGTGTCGTGCGCAACTCGATCGGGATCTTTTGCGATCAAGGCCGTGAGCTTGGCAAACACCTCGCCATAGAGCGCATCAAACTCCTTGTCCTTCTCAAACACTTGTCTGGCTGCGCTACTATCCGCTCGGGAAAAGGCCGTCAGGCTGTCGCGAACCATCGCGAGCGCGAGCGCCCCCATTTGCAGGACTTCAGCATGGGACGTTGCCCCATCGCGCCCGTCGCGATCGTGAACGCCCTCGCAAATGTTGACAACGCGGTCACCGATTCGCTCCAGTTCGGTGGTAATCTTCATCGCCGCGGCTATGAACCGAAGGTCTCGGGCGACTGGCTGATGAAGGGCCAGGAACTGCAGACACATTTCTTCCAGGTCAATATCCATTCGGTTCAGGTTGCTGTCCTGCTCGATGATCACGCGGGTGCCGGGAACGTCATGCTCACTGAAGCACTCGAGCGCGCGCTCGATCTGCGCGATGAGCAAGTCTCCCATTTGACCGAGCTTCGTTCGCAGATCGGAAAGTTCGAGGTCAATGTTTTTGTGAGTATGTTCCATTAGAAGAACTCCCGATTCAGTAGTCGCGCAGAATTGAGTTTGAAACAACCGCGCTGGCGGGGAAAGCGGCGGACTCAGGCGAGCGGCGGTTCGAAGGCGCTGACTGGAGGCGGCTCGCCAATGTATTTCTCGACCTGCACCAGCGTCGTTTGAGCGCTCGGGCCTTGCGCCAGACGGGAGGTTCCCTTGTCGAGGGTGAGCACGTTCGGGTTGCCGTGCTTGTCGAGACTGCCAATCGCGCCCGGTTCGACCGGGTCGTACCACGCGCCGGTCGAGATCTGAATCACGCCGGGACGAATATCGTCGGTGAGAATCGCGCCGGCCAGGATCGCGCCGCGCTCGTTGAAAACCCGCACGACGTCGCCGTCGCGAATCCCACGCGCGCCGGCATCGCCGCGATTAATTCGCATCGGCTCGCGCCCCGCAACCTTGCTCTGCTGGCTGACGCGCGCCATGTCCATCTGGCCGTGCAATCGCGTTTGCGGCTGCGTGGTCAGCAGATGGAGCGGGAATTCGCGCGCGGCTGCGCTGCCCAGCCATTCGGCCGGCTCGATCCAGGTGGGATGCCCGGGGCAGTCGGCATAGTTATAGCTCGCGATCTTTTCCGAAAAGATTTCGATTCGTCCCGACGGAGTCGGCAGCGGATTGCCGTCGGGATTCATTCTGAATTCCTCGAACAGCACGTGCGGCGTCGAGGCTTCGGGAATTTCGAGGTAACCGCGCTTCCAGAACTCGTCGAAGGCGGGCCACTCGGCAACGCGGCGATTAGCGTGCTCGCGCGCCGCCTCGTAGATATGTCGCAACCATTGGATCGTGCTGCGTCCTTCGGCGAACGACTCGCGAGTTCCGAACCGGTCCGCGAGATCGCGGAAGATTGCAAAGTCGTCGCGCGCTTCGCCAACCGGCGCGATCGCCTGCTTCATCGCGATGATGAATCTATCCCGCGCACTTGCGCCGATATCGTCGCGTTCGAGCGTGGTGGTCGTTGGCAGCACGATGTCGGCATGGCGCGCAGTTGCGGTCCACCACGGATCGTGCACGACGATGGTCGCCGGCCGCCGCCACGCGCGAATCAAGCGGTTGATGTCCTGGTGATGGTGAAAAGGATTGCCGCCGCACCAGTAAACGAGATCGATATCGGGATAGACGAGGTCCTGGCCGTTGTACTGGAACGGCTGACCGGGGTTGAGAAGCAGGTCCGCGATTCGCGCGACCGGGATGAAGCTGCGAATCGGGTTGCGGCCGAGCGACAGCGTCGGAATCGGCATGTCCGGCAACAGGCTCGCGAGGCCTTCCATGCTTCCGTAGCCGAAGCCGAAACCGCCGCCGGGAAGCCCGATTTGGCCGAGCACGGCAGCCAGCGCGATCGCGGCCCAAATCGGCTGCTCGCCGTGATCGCCGCGCTGCAGAGACCAGTTGACGTTGATGAAAGTCCGCGACGCCGCCATCTTTCGCGCCAACTCACAAATCTTGTCGGCTGATATTTCGCTCAAGCCGGACGCCCACTCGGCTGATTTCGCGACACCGTCTTCCGCTCCAAGCAGATAGTCGCGGAAGCGATTGAAGCCGGCGCAGTAGCGCGCGAGGAAGTCCGCGTCGTGCAGTCCCTCGACGATCAGCGTGTGCGCGAGCGCGAGCATCAACGCGGTGTCACTATGCGGCCGCGGAGCAATCCACTCGGCGTCGAGAAAGCCGGCCGCATCGTCGCGCATCGGGCTGATATTGCAAAACTCGACGCCCGCGGCCTTGACCTTCTCCAGCCAGCCCCGCGTCGTATGCTCGCCGACCCCGCCGGGAGTGACTTGCGTGTTGCGCGTCGGCATTCCGCCGAACATCACGACCAGGTCCGCATGATCGGCGATGCTCTTCCAACTGGTGCCGGGACCGTTCATCGCCTGCATGCTGCCGAGAACGTTCTTGACGAGTACAGCGCCTGCGGCGTTGCTGTAAGTGTCGCGCGCGCCTGTGAATCCGCCGATCCCGCCGAGGAAGCGCTGGAGCTGCGTCCGCGCATGATGAAAGCGGCCAGAGCTCCCCCATCCGTATGAGCCGGCGTAAATTGCCTGGTTGGAGCGCTCGCGAATCACCCGCCGGAGTTCATCGGCGATCAAATCGAGCGCGCGCTCCCAGCTGACTGGCACGTAACGATCGGCTCCGCGGCGATCGCGCGCGCTGCCAGGCCCGTTCTCGAGCCATCCTGCTCGCACCGCAGGCTGTGCGATGCGACTAGCATGATGCAGCGCGTCGGGAATCGAGCGCAGTAGCGGCGACGGATCGGGATCTCTCGCGAAGGGCCGCGCCTCCCTCACGCGTCCATCGACGACGACCGGCTCGAACGCACCCCAATGCGAACCGTTCAGCGCGGGCGGCGAGTCAGGAATTTCGTCTGACCTCATCCTCACGCGGCCGGCCCTTTGGTTTGCGCAACGTCTTCGAACAGCGCCGTGCTTAGGTATCGTTCACCGGAATCGGGCAGCACGACGACTATTGTCTTGCCCGCGTTTTCCGGACGCTTGGCTATGCGCGTGGCGACGGCGGCTGCGGCGCCGCATGAAATGCCCGACAGTATTCCTTCTTCGCGCGTCAGCCGCCGCGCGTACTCGATCGCTTCTTCGTTGCTGACCTGCTCGACTACATCGACGAGCGAGAGGTCCAGGTTTTCAGGCACGAACCCCGCGCCGATGCCCTGGATTTTGTGCGCGCCCGGCTTCAGCGGCTGGCCGCTGCGCTGCTGTGTGATGACAGGACTGGCACTTGGCTCGACGGCGACCGAAACGATCGCCTTGCCCTTGGTTCGTTTGATATAGCGCGAGACCCCGGTGATGGTGACGCCGGTGCCGACGCCCGACACGAAAATATCGAT
>JBAWCX010000534.1:0-5559 GCA_049590495.1 Binatus sp. (SeqCode) | reverse complement strand
AGGATCGAAGCCGCCTCCATTGCCGCGGCAATTGCTCTTTTGTTCGTGTCCACGCCCAGGATACCTGCCACGTGGCTCGCAGCCGCCGGCGTGAGGTTGTCAGCCGCAACGACCGCAACGATTTTGTGCCCATCAAATCCCCAACCCCACGCCAACACAGGGCAAAGCAGGACTGCCAATACGAAATTTGCAACGCAAACCGCCGCCGAGCGCGATGATCGCCGAAGCGTTCTTCTATTTTTCATCAGCATCGGGATGGCCACGAATTAACCAGAAATGCCGCGCCGCCACCACCGTTCGCCTTTTGCTCTAGCCTTGGCGACTCGTCTGAAGTCTTTGCGTAGAGGTTCTCGCCACGCCCTTTCCTTCTAATGGTAAGACGTGTAAGACACAATTAATGAGCTCGTCGACTCTTTCGACAAAGGGGCAACTCGTCATCCCAACTCAATATCGAAGAGCATTGAATCTGCGGCCGGGGGACAAGGTCGAGGTGACGCTCGAAGGACGGAGATTGATATTGGAGCGCAGATCTCCTCGCGCCGCGAAGCTGACGCGCGGAAGATTCGGGCGCCCGGTCCTGGTGTCGGCTCCGGGAGCCGCGCCGATAACAACCGAGACCGTCAACGCACTGCTCGACGAGGTCCCGTGAGTCATCTGCTCGACGTGAACTTTCTGATCGCGTGTGGATGGCAGTCGCATGCCGACCATGTGAGAGCCAGCCGATGGCTCCGCCGCGCAAAGTCCTTTGCGACCAGCCCGGTCAGCGAGATGGGCTTTCTCAGAGTCAGCCTCAGTCCAGCCTTCGGCGCGCGCTTCGAGGACGCAATCGCGGCGCTCCAAGCGATCGTGCGGACGCGCGGGCATCGGTTCGTACGTGACGATACTCGTGCGGGGTCGCTGCCCGTGGTAACCACCAGCAAGGATGTTACGGACGCCCACTTGGTCCATCTGGCACGGAGCCATCGCTTGAAGCTCGCGACGTTCGATGCAGCCTTGTGTGACAAGCCTTGGGCGCGAGGAGTGGCCGAGGACCCGACCACCTGATCCAAACCAATGCCAATCGCTGCGCTTGATCTCGGCAGCCGGCGAATCGGAGTTGCCGTTTCCGACGCCGCTTCGATGGGCGCGTATCCGCTCGGTATCGTCGAGCGGAAGGCGCTCGAGAAGGACATCAAGGCGATTGCCACGATGCTGGGCGACCGCAGCGTGGGCATCTTTGTCGTCGGCCTGCCGCTAAACATGGATGGCAGCGAAGGTCCGGCCGCCGTCTCGGCACGGAAGTTCGCCGCGCACCTGGCGGGTGCACTCGATATCACCGTCGAGCTGTTCGACGAGCGCCTGACCAGCTTCGAAGCGCGCGATCGCATGGCCGGCATGCCGGCCAAAAAAGGTGCGCGCAAGACCGGCCTCGACGCGCTCGCAGCGGTGGTAATCCTCGAAGGCTGGATGCAGGCGAATCCCGACAAAATCCCGCACGCTCGCAGCTAATGTTCCTATGATGATAGAAGCTGTAGGGCGCTCGGAAACGGAGGCAAGCTATGAAAAGATTCGCGACACTTTCGATTCTCACCGTCGCTACTGCCCTGACAATCTCGATTCTGACCGCCGGACCGGCGAGCTGCGCCGGGTTCTCCGATGCTGAGCTCAAGGCCTTCGACCAGGCCGAGACCGTTTATGTCGCGACCGTGCGCAAGGACGGCAACCAGAGCACGCCCGCGCCCGTGTGGTTCACACTCAGCGCCGACCGCACGCAGCTTTACATCCAGGCGCACAAGGGCTCGTGGAAGGACAAGCGCATCAGGCGCGGCAGCCCGGCGATCGTGTGGATCGGCGGACTCAACGGTCCCGCCTTCATCGGCAACGCGGAAATCACCAGCGATGCCGCAGTGGTCGACAAGATCCTGACCGACTATCCGAAGAAATACGGCATGACGAACTCCGTGGTCGGGCCGAGCCGCTCGAGTTTCAATAGCGGAGACCGGATCGCGATTCGGATCACGCCGGAAAAAGACCTGCCTGCAGGCTTCGCGTCGGCACCGGGGACTCCCGCGCCCAAGCTCTCGCCGTCTTGACGCGACTCAGTACGAAACGGGATGGCGCGACTCGGGTACGCATTCGGCGGACGGCAATGACGCGCCGGCGCGTGGCGCACGCAGGTCACATCGCCATCCATCCGCGCACTCGAGGTCGCTCGTGCATGATTGCACATCAGTCCGCCGCGACGCTGGCATCACCGGGTTCACGCCCGGGTACTCGCAGGTCGCCGATCCGTTCCGCCATTGGATGCAGGTTTTGTGCAGATCGCAGTCGAAATCGGCCCGGCAGGGCTTGCCCTCACAGGCGGAACTTACGGACGCAATGAGGAGAGTCGCCGCGAAGGCGCCTGACATTGCGATTGCGACGATGCTTCGCATAATCGTCCTCCCTGGACTCGACCGAGCGATGCGCCCGGCTGGCGCGAGACAATCACGATGCTGCCACGACGCGCCTCAAGTCTCAACATGATAAAAAGCCCATCCCGACAAAGTCGGCGCGGCGGCGGCTGACAACTGACACAAAATTTCTGCGCGGACTATAATTTCGAGTAGATGAAGCGTGCGGCAGCCATTCTTGTAATCGTGATCGTCGTCGGCACATCCTACGCCGCAGTCTCGTACTACTGGCTTAGTCCGACTGAGAAATTCGCGCCGCCGCGCGAGGTCACGATTGAAAAGGGCGAGTCGTTTCGCCAAATCTCGCAGGCCCTCGCCGACACCGGCGTCGTTCGAAGCGGCCTGGCGCTCCGACTCTACGGCCGCATGAGCCAGACCGCGGGCCAGATCAAGCCGGGCGACTATGCCTTCAAGGGCGGCGAGCGGATTCCCGACATAATGCGCCATCTGGTCAAGGGCGATTTCATCGTCGTGACAATCACGATTCCCGAAGGCCTGACTGTCCATGAGATCGCGGAGCGCGTGGCCGCGACGGGCCTGGTCTGCGAGGATGAGTTCGAGGACGCCGCGCGCGACGGCCAAATTGTCCGAGCGCTCGGGCTGATGCCGCTCGGCGCGGAAGGCTACCTGTTTCCCGCGACCTACAAATTTTCGCCCCACGCCAGGACCAACGACGTGCTCGCCGCGATGCTCGCGCGGTTCTTCCAGGTCCTGACGCCCGATGTGGAAGAGCGTATGTTCGCGGCAGGCCTCGACCCGCGCCGGCTGGTCACGATGGCCTCGATCGTCGAGAAGGAAGCGAAAGCGCCCCCGGAGCGCCCTCTAATCGCAGGTGTCTTCTACAATCGGCTGCGGCTTGGGATGCCGCTGCAATCCGACCCGACCGCGGAGTACGAGCTGGACGGCGCCAAGGAGTCGGCGGCGACTGCGGTTCACACCTCGTCCGCCTTCAATACCTACGACTTCACCGGCCTGCCGCCGGGACCAATCGCAAATCCCGGACTCAAATCAATTGAAGCCGCGCTATATCCCACGCAGACAGATTTTCTTTATTTCGTCGCGCGCGAAGGCGGCACTCACGTCTTTTCGAAATCGTTTGACGAGCATCGGCGCGCGATCGCGCTCGAACGGAAACCAACGGCGGGTAAAACAGCCACAACGCTCCTGAAATAAGACGATTTGACATGATAATTGGGCCGCCGATTGGACGGTCGCATCTGCGTCGAGTACGCTATAATTTCATCCTGTGGACAATCCGGTCGAGACAATCGGCGCTGCCAGCGCGCGAATCGCACGGCTAGCCGCGATCCGCACGATGCTGTGCGCGGTTGCGCCGGCCCTCACGGCGATTGCGCTGGGAATATTGCTCGAACCGATTGGCGACCTGACCTGGGCGCCATTCGGCTACACGCTGGCGCCCGACCGCGCCACCGTGCTGAGCCTCGCCTTGATCGGTGCGGGCCTCGTGGTGCTCGCGGCGGGACTGGTGCTGGCATTTCGCGCGTATCGGCGCGCCAACGACTTTGTTGCGGCCGCCGCCGAGCTCGACGACCTGCTCGAGTGCGACCAGGAGATTGTAACCTTCGCCAATCTCGCGAATCCTGCCGCGCCGGAGAGCAGCCGGGCGCGGCGGACGCCGCTGTTCCCGATTCTGTGGCGGCGCGCCGTCTCGTTGTTCGTCAATGTCGATGTTCGCAGTGAGTTCAAACTCGAGGCCGGCGAGCCGCTCAAGCGGTCCTCGATTTTCGCCGGCGTTGTCGCGCTGGCGATGGTGTTTGCAACGTTGGGATTGATGAGCCCGCCGACGCCGGAGAGTCTCGAGGCCGCCAAGCTGCGCGCGATCGCCCAGGAAATCGCGAAGACCGCGACGAGTTCAGATGACAAGGCACTGGCGGACAGTATTCGCCGCGCAGCCGAAGCGCTGCAAAATTCCAAGCTGCCGCCCGAAGAGAAAAAGAAGCGCATCGAGGAAGCGATGCGGCAGGCCGAGAAGGCCGCTCAAAAGCGCAACAACAGCGAGTCCGGAAAAAATCAAGGCAACGGCAAATCCAACGCGCAGAATGGAAAGGGCAGCGGTAACAGCCAGGGCAATGGCACCTCCAGCTCTGCGGGCTCCGGCAGCGGACAGGGTAAGAGCGGGACGGGAGCCGGCCAGAACGTCGGCGGCAACAACGCGGGCTCCGGCAAAGGCGGCAGCGGAAATAATTCGGGCAAGAACGAAGGCGGAAAAGGGTCGGCGAAGAACGACAAGAACAATCAGAACAAGAGCGGCCAGACGAATATCGATCTGCAGAATGAACTCGCAAAAGCTGAAGCGCAGGTCGAGACGGCCGACGCGAAAAATCCCGGCCCCGACAGCAAGCCCGGTGACGACAAGAATCAGGGCGGCGCCAACAAGCCGGGCGACAAGCGCGATCAGACGAGCGGCAGCCGACTCGATCCCAACCGGCCCGGCGACATCCCGAAGCCCGGCGCGAACGGCGATCGCAACAATCCCGCCGCCGGCGGAAATCCCAAAAATTACCGGGACATGGGATCGAACATGGGCGACACGCATCTCGGCGAGATGCCGACGTCCACCAATGCGCAGCGCTTCCTGAAGCCCGGCGAGAAGGGCTCGACGGTCGATGTCAAGGATGCGCGCTACGTGATGTTCCGGCTGCCGGGAGCGCCTTCTTCCAGCAGCGGCGGGAAATCGGTGCTTGACACCGATCGGCCCAGGGCGACGACGGCTTACGTCAACGCTCCCCTCGCGCCGAGCCGTGACGACGCGCCGCCCGACGAACGACAACTTGTGCCGCCGCGCTATCGCGACATGATCCACTAGACTTATCAAAGGAAGGACAAGGGATGGGAGCGGCTCCTCAACAAGTTTCACCGGATCAGCGGGTTACGGATTTTCGCAAGATTTTCTCGCGCGCCGAGAGCGAAGTCGCGCGCGTGATCGTCGGCCATCGCGAGGTCGTGCGAAAAATGCTGACTGCGCTGTTCTGCGGCGGTCACATTTTGATCGAAGGCGTGCCCGGTCTCGGCAAGACGCTGATGGTCAAGGCGGCCAGCGAGACGCTCGGGCTCAGCTTCAAGCGAATCCAGTTCACGCCCGACCTGATGCCCTCGGATATCATCG
>JBAWCX010000533.1:0-13719 GCA_049590495.1 Binatus sp. (SeqCode) | reverse complement strand
GTGCTAATCTGACCCGATGAATCCACTCACCCGAAACTCAACCGGACCCCGCAGGGCCTCCCAGAAAAAGTAATTTTGACGGAACGAAACGACCGGTATAGGAACACCTACTCAGACCACTACATATGGTGAAATTGACGATTTCGGCGAATCTCACTCATACGCAAAGACGCCTATTTCGGCTCGAAGTTGTCCCGTTCCGATCGCACTTAGCCCTCGTTTTGGCCCGAGTATGAGACTAACGGACAGCGAGACCGCGATGCTCGAAGGAGACTGACCGCGACGCTGCCGAGGCATGACGTTGCACAGAATACTACTCATCTCCGGTATCGTGGCTGGCGCGGTGGTGCTGATCGCGGGCGGGCTTACCGCTTACGCGTTCTTCAATTTGAGTTCGATTGTCGCCCACAATGAAAAGCGCATCCTGGCTCGCGTCAGCAACGAGCTTGGACGGCGCGTCGAGGTCGCGAAAATACAGGCGCAGGTGGGATGGGGCGTGTCGGTCGAGGTGAGCGGCCTCACGATTGCCGACGATCCGGCCTTTTCGGCGAAACCGTTTCTCGCCGCCAACGACGTGTCGATTGATGTCGAGTTCTTCCCGCTGCTTTATGGCGATGCGAAGGTCGTAAGACTCGAACTGGTCAAACCCGACATCCGAATCGTGATGAACGCGGACGGCGACCTCAACGTGAGCTCTCTTGGCGTCAGCCCCGAGGACGCACGCCGGGAGAGCGAATCGGCGCGGCGCTGGCACGCAAAAAAGCGATCGTCGCTTGGCGACTTGTCGATCAAGGCGCTCAGCATCGAGGACGGCGAGGTCCATTTTAAGGATCTCAGCCAGCAGGCGGCGCCGATTCACGTCCGTCACCTGGATTTCGACGTGACAGATTTCAACGCCGCGTCGGCGTTCGACGTCGAGACCAAATTCGCCTTTCCGGCCGAGCAGCAGAACGTCGAGGCGTCGGGAAAGCTCGGACCGCTGCTGGAAAAAGGTGTGCTGGATGCGTCCGGAATCCCCGTCGATCTGAACCTGAAGATCGATTCTATCCTGCTCGACAATCTCCGGCCGCTCGCCGAGATGGGATCGAAGATACCGGCCGGGCTTTCGATTCCTGATGCCGCATCTGTCAGCGGTACGGCGCGCGGCTCGTTCGGCCAACTCGCGATTGCGCTCAGCACCGACCTGACTGCGAACCGGGTCGCGTACGCGACGATATTCGACAAGCCGGCGGGGACCGCGATGACGATAAATGCGAACGGCACCTGGGGCGACCAGCTCGAGATAGCGAGCGTGAGCCTGAAGCTGTCCGATCTCGAATTGACGGCGAGCCGGTTCTCGAGTTTTTCACCGGGCCCGCAGCCGTTCAGCGCGCAAATCGATTCGAACAGCTTCAACCTTGCCAATCTGGGCCCGATGATAAGTGCGGTGGCCGGATACGACCTGGCCGGTATGAGCGAAATTCACGGCACGGTGCAGCTGGGCGCCAACGCCCCGGCGATCGACGGAACCGTGACTCTGAAACAGGCTGCGATGAAGCTGGGGCCATCGGTGCAGGGCGGAATCAGCGACCTGAACGGCACGATTCGTTTCGCAGACGGTATCGGAGTCGTAGAGCCGACGACTTTCACTCTCGGCTCAGCGCACGCGAACCTCGAGGGGCGCGTCGAATCGGTAAATCCGCTGAACGCCAGTTATGCGCTCAAGGCCGACGCGGTGAAGCTTGCGCAGATCTTCGCCAGTCGTCCGCCTGGAGACGTCGTCAACGGCCTGACGGTCAAGGGCACGGCGGACGGCGCGATAGCTTCGCCGCGAATCAGTGCGACGATACAGTCGACGGACGGATCGCTCGAAAATGTTTCCTACCGCAATCTCGATCTGACGGCGGCGTACTTCAACGGGCGCGCGTCGGCGCGTCCCCTCAACGCCGGCGTGTTTGGCGGCTCGCTGACCGCAAATGCGGATGCGGTTCTTGGCGACGTGCCAAGGTTCAACATCACGCTCGCGATGCGAAGTCTCAACATGGAACAAGCGTTGCGATCGCAAAATATCGATGCTGCAGGCAGGGTACACGGATTTCTGACCGGTAACGTGGCGGCGTCGGGCAGCGGCGCGGATTGGAATCGAATCAGGCCGACGATCCGCGGCAGCGGGCGAGTGGCAATCGCGAACGGCAAGCTGGTGGGCGTCAATATCGTCGCGGACGCGCTCAACGCGGTGGCCGCGGCGCCCGGAGTCAGCCAACTCGTGAACGTGGGGTTCAGGTCGAGCCATCATGGGTTGCTGGTCGATCCCGACACCGAGCTCCAATCGGCGAGCATGAGCTTTCAGCAGACGGGGCCGCGGTTCACGACGCACGATCTGTATGCGCAGTCGCCGGACTACGCGATCACGGGCGACGGCTGGTTCGACATGGACAAGAACATCGAGATGAATGCGGACATCCGGCTGACGCTCGGGCTGCAGGTCGCGATTCCGGTGACGGTGAGCGGGCAACTGCCCGGTGTGCGCGTGCTGCCGGACGTGCCGACCTTGGCGGAGCGGGTGGCGATGGGCGCGATCAACACGCCGGGCAATATAATCCGGGGCGGAGTGAACGCGGTGGGCTCGATCGTCGGCGCACCGTCGGCGGGGTCGGCGATTCCGTCGATTCCCAATCCGATTGACGCAATAAAGAAATTTCTGCCGTGAGCGGGTTGCTCGCGCTCGTTCTAGCGGAGGAGCAAACCGACGGCACCGACGATCCATATCAGCGTCACGACGCCAAAAATCATGGCCGACAAATCGTGCATGACAACTCCCTCCGACGACACACGTCCTCATCACCCAAGGCGTTAAAACGCGTTGAACAAATTGTTCAATGCGCAGACGAACGGCGAGATCTATGGCGAAGAATCGGCGAAAAGGCCCGGAAGATGAGGCGTCAGGGAAGGATGTCGAACCGTCCGACGCGGTGCGGGCGATAGATTTCGAAGTCATGGCGGTCGATGGTGAAGATGCGCCTGAGACCTTCACGCTCGGCGACCCGCACCAACGCGGCGTCCGCGAGGTCCATCGGCAGGTCGCGGTACTTCCACATCAGCTCGCGCATGCGGGGGTAGTCGTTGGCGCCGATCTCCACGAAGCTCACACCACCTACAATGATCATGCCCCACAGCGCGCGCTGGTCTCGCGCATCATACCGCAAGAGATACATCGCTTCCGTAAATGCGGGCCAGACCGTGCCGAGCGGGTCACGGAGAGTCGCGAGCGCGGTGGCGCACCGCAGATGATAGGGGTCCGTACGGTCAATCAGCGCGACGAGCGGACCGGCGTCGACGAGTACGATTGGCATTCTTATTTTCTTGCAGCATTCGTGCGAACCGCTCCCCGGTACGCTCGGACAGGTTCATTCCGCCGCTATCGCCGGAGCCGATCAGATGAGCCATCAGCTCGAAGGGCGTAGGCTTTGGGCTTCGCGCCCGCGCCCTTTTATGGCGCAGCGTCGCGAGCGCCTCGCGCACTACTTCGGACTTGGAAAGTCCGGTCTCCCGCGCGACTTGCTCAAGGAAGGCGGCAGTCTGCGGATCGATTCTCACATTGAGGGCGCCCATGGCTGGTATTTGTATCACAGCGTGTAATACAAGACCATCTCGCGACGTCGACCGCTCAGCGGCGGGTTAGTTTGTCTACTTCGGCGAGCTCTTCGGCGGACAGTTTCCAGTTGCCGGCTTTTACGTTCTGGGTGACCTGGTCGGGGCTGGTTGCGCCGGAGATTACGCTGGAGACCTGCGGCTGCGACGCGAGCCAGCTGACGGCAAGTTCGAGAATCGTATGTTCACGGCTGCTCGCGAACTTCTCGAGCCGTTCCAGTGTCGCGAAGTTTTCGTCGGTGAGCGCCTGCTGCGCAATCCGCTGGACCATCGAAAGGCGAGTGCCCTTTGGCGGCTCGGCGCCGCGCTTGTATTTTCCAGTGAGAAATCCACTAGCTAATGGAAAGTAGGGCAGGATACCTACTCCGAACTCGCGGCATGCGAGGATAAGTTCGCGTTCGATGCGGCGGTCGAGCAGGTTGTACTGGTTTTGCGCGGAGATGTACGAGGCAAATCCGCGGGTGCGCGATATCCAGTGCGCATCGACGGCTTGCCACGCGGCGAAGTTACTATGTCCGATGTAGCGGACCTTGCCGGCGCGAACGAGATCGTTCAGTGCCTCGAGAGTTTCATGCTGCGGCGTCTCGGCGTCAGGAAAGTGAATCTGGTACAGATCGATATAGTCAGTGCCGAGCCGCCTCAGGCTCGCGTCGGCGGCCGCCATGATGTAGCGGTACGACCCGCCGCGCATGTAGGGACCGTCGCCCATCGCCATGCCGAATTTTGTCGCGACGATCACGTCGCGCCGGCGATCGCCGAGCGCTTTGCCGAGCAGCTCTTCGGAGCCGCCGCGATTGCCGTAGATGTCGGCGGTGTCGAACAGCGTGATGCCCTCATCGAGAGCTCGATGCACCACGGCGCGTGTCTGTTCCGCGTCGGAGCGCATTCCAAAGTTGTTGCATCCGAGACCGACGGCAGAAACCTTGAGTCCCGAGTTGCCAAGTTTGCGATATTCCATGATGACGGATCCTTTCGTGCGACGTCAGACGGCGGAGGCAGGCGCAAAGAAGACCAGGGTTCGCACCTCGACGCTTTCGCGTGGAGCAGGGTTGGGCGGGCTAGAGGGATCCTCGAAGGCGGAATGCGCGGTGAATCGCGCGCGGCGCCCGTCGGAATCGTAACACTTGAGCAATAGTACTTCTTCCTTCAACTGATTCGGAATGTAGTACCATCGATGATTCGGATTGAACGCGACTGAGTATACTTCGCCGTCGCGATCGCGGTACTTGAGCACGTGCTTGACGAAGTCCTCCTGCACCATGCTTTGCGCGTCGCATACGGCCAGCGGTGACTCCTGCACGGGTCCTCGAATCGGGCGCCAGACGTTGATTATTGCGAAACGATTCTTGAGCAGCGCATCGGCCTCATCGGGTAGCAGATCGCGCACGCGCTGTGGGCCCGACTTGAGCGTGTAGTCATTGTGGGCGACCTTAACCGGCTCCTGCGCGCCGTTCTCGCGGCGTTTCGCCATCGGGCGCGATCGGACGTTATGGTCGAACACGTGCACTTTGACGGCGCCGGCAAATTCCCGGACCATCTGCTCGACTTCCGGATAGTAGACCCGGCGAACTTCCTCGGAGTCGTAGAAATTTGCGACCGCCGTGTTCTGACGCGTGACCGCAAAGCCCTGGCGGTCGAGCGACAGCTCGCTCATGATTGCGCGCGCGCTCCAAATAGGCACGGTGAACCGGGCGTAAGCACCGGAGCGCGCAGGTATGCCCGGCGGCGGTTGATAGTTGTAGGTAACGGGATGCTGATCTTTGTCGGCGAGATAGTTGAGCACGCCGTTGACGTGTTCGGGAGTGCCAAGCGTGGCATTTTCAGCGCTCGGGGTGGTCATCGGGGAAGTACTCCTGAGATCCTGTCACTGTGCTACGGCAGCGCGCGCGGCGGGTCAAGCGCGAATCTGATGAAGATGCCAATATTCGGCGGATGGCAAAGCTTCGCGACATCCTGAAACCGCGGCCGCGAATTTTGTTCGTCGGGATCAATCCGAGTCTTCGCTCCGAGCAGATGGGGCATCATTTTGCGAGTCCCGGCAATCCGTTCTGGCGGCTGCTGTATGCGGCGCGGCTGGTGCCCGAGGAACTCAAGTGCGAGGACGATGCGCGGCTGGTGAAATTCGATCTGGCCCTGACGAATCTGTGTGCGCGGGCGACGCGGGCGGCCGCGGAGCTGAGCCCCCTCGAGATTGTCGCGGGACGAAAAGTGCTTGCGCGGAAGATTCGGCGGGTGCGGCCGCGAGTGGTCGCGTTCGTGGGCGTGAGTATCTACCGCGGATTTTTTGGCGTCGCGCAGGGGGAGGGTGCCGGTGCGAAGGATGAGGAGATTCATGGCGCGCGGGTTTTCGTGCTGCCGAATCCCAGTGGGCTCAATGCGAGTTATCCGGGGTTTAAGGACAAGTTGATTTGGTTCGAGAGGTTGCGGGAGTTTGCGAACTCACTGGACGACTAGCTATTCGCGAATTTCCAAGTGGCTATTGAAGTGGCTATTCGATTCCATAGCGGCGGCGCTTGCGCCATAGCGTCGTTACGTTGATGCCGAGCGTGTCGGCGGCTTCTTCGAGCGTAGCGCTGGCGGCTAGCACGCGTGCGATGTGTTCGCGCTCGACGTCATCGAGGCTGGCGGCGTTGGTGGTGCCGGCGAGCGCCTCGGTCGTCGGTTCGTGAAACAGCGAATCGGGCAGGTCATCGGGAGCGATCGTCTCGCCGCGCATCAGGACGGTGCCGCGTTCGATCGCGTTGCGCAGTTCGCGCACATTTCCGGGCCATCGATAGCGCGTGAGCGCGGCGGTCGCACCGGGTGAGAACGCCAGTCCGGGATGGGAATTGCGCACGGCGGCGACGTTCAACAGCCATTGCGCGAGAGACAGAATATCCTCGCGTCGTTCGCGCAGAGGCGGGACGCGCAGGGTGATGACGTTGAGGCGGTAGTAGAGATCCTCGCGGAAATGATGCGCGGCGACTTCGGATTCGAGATCGCGATTGGACGCCGCGATTATTCGCGCGTCGACGTGAATAGTGCGTTCGCCGCCGACTCGCTCGAAGTTCTGGTCCTGCAGAAAGCGCAGAAACTTGGTCTGGAGAGTCGGCGTCAAGTCGGCAATCTCGTCGAGGAAAACGGTCCCACCGTTGGCCGCCTCGAGGCGGCCGGGCTTGTCCTTGACCGCGCCGGTGAATGCGCCGCGCATATGCCCGAACAATTCGCTTTCGAGAAGTTCTTCGGAGAGCGTGGTGCAATTCACGACCACGAAGGGCTTGCTCTGACGCGGGCTCCATCGATGAATCTGGCGGGCGATGACGTTCTTGCCGGTGCCGCTCTCGCCGGTGAGCAGAATGGTGGCGTCGCTGGCGGCGGCCTGCCGGGCAGTCTCGAGCAGGCGTTGCATCGCGGAGCTCTTCGAGTCGAGCAGCGGCTCCTCGTCGATGGCGCTGCGCAGCGCGCGATTTTCCGCGGTCAAGGTCCCGACGTGCAGAGCGCGATCGACGGTGTGCTGAATCTGCTCGAGCGAAAACGGCTTGGTGACGTAATCGTAGGCGCCGGACTTCATCGCCTCGACAGCATTTTCAACGGTCGCAAAAGCGGTCATCAGGATCACGAGGCATTCTGGTTGGCGCCGCTTGATATCACGCAGCAGTTCGAGGCCGCTCATCTCGGCCATTTTGTAGTCGGTCAGAACCAGATCGAACTGCTTCTCCCCGAGGAGCGCGACGGCCTGTGCGCCGTTCTCGGCGGCGCGAACATCGTGGCCGACCGACTCGAAAAATGAGACGAGGCTGCGGCGGATATTGCGCTCGTCGTCGACAATCAGCAACTTAGCCATCAAATCTCCTGTGCGGCGGGAATTTCGACGATGAATCGGGAGCCGTGAGAATTGGCACTCTCGACGAAAATCCTGCCGCCATGGGCCTCGACAATTTCCTTGACGATCGACAGGCCCAGCCCGGCCGACCCTTTTTCGAAGCCCTCGGAACCATACTGCACGAAACGCTCAAAAATATAGTCCTTGACCTCGGGCGGAATTCCGGGGCCCGAGTCGGTGACTTCAAGCCGCGTGCCGTGCTCGGTGCCGAGCGCCGCGACTTTGATCGTCCCACCGGCGGGAGTATAGCGCAGCGCGTTGCCGAGCAGGTTTGAAATCACCCACGAGAGCTTGACCGGATCGCCGATAATCTCGGGCACCGATCCGATGTGCTCTTCGATCTCGACGTGCTTTTCGCGCGCCTGAATTGCGAAGCGCTTGGTCACGTCGGCCGCCAGGCGGGCAAGATCGAGACGCTTCTGCTGCACGGCGATGGCGGGCACTTCGCCGCGCGCGAGATTTAGCAGGTTGTCGGTAAGCTGCCGCATCCGCGAGCATTCCTCGAGAATCACCTGCAGCAGTTCGTTGCTCTTCGGATTTAAATCCTGGCCATCCCGGCTCAAGAGCTCCGCCGACAGAGCGAGCGAGGTGAGCGGCGTCCTGAGTTCATGCGACAGAGTGGCGACCAGGTTGGTGCGGGCGCGATCCTGATCGCGGATGTAGGTCACGTCCTGCAGAATCAGCAGCGTGCCGAGCGACTTGCCGATAGTGTGATGAAGCGGGACGGGCTTCAGCACGTAGGAATGATCGCGGCCGCGAACGTGAAGATCGATTTCAGTGCGATGGCCGTCGGGGCCGGCCCGCTGAAGCGTGCGCAGCGCGTCGCGAACGCGCAGGTAGTGAGGATGGTTGCTGCTGAGATCGTCGAACGGACTGCCCAGCGAGTCCTCGGGATCAACGCCGAGGATCAGTGACGCGATCTCATTTATGTGCGCGACGATTCCTTCCGAATCGATCAGCACGACGCCGTCTTCAAGGCTCTCGATGATCGCCTCGGTCTTGCTCTTTTCATAAACCAGGCGCTCCACGTTGAGCTTGTCGTATTGCTCGAGACGCTCGGCCATCTGGTTGAATTCGCGCGCGACCGCTTCGAGCTCGGCGAGCGGCTGGGGTCCAAGCCGCACCTGCGACTTGCGCTGACTGATTCCGCGCAGGCGCTCGGCGAGCTCCGTCAGCGGCTTTGAAAGCCGCCATCCGAGACCCCACGACACGGCGGCGCCCACCAGCAGCACCAGCGCGAGGCCGCCGGCGAATTCGTAAGCGAGGTGCTTGCCCAGTTTTACCGAGCGGCTGTCCGCGCGGAACATCGCGGCCTTGTTCATCGCGATCAGATCGTCGAGGCGGCCGTTCAATTCGGCGAATTCGCGGTCGTGATAAGTGCCGGCCGGGGCGGTGGTCACGTCGGCGAACAGCTTGTTGGCGCGCTGGGTGATATCGGCGGCGAGTTCGGGCTCGCCAACTTCGGTGAAGTCGTGATTCTCGACGTCGTTCCATTGCAAAAAGTTGTGCCGCGCGGCGGGCAGCACGTCCTTAGCCTTGCCGTCGTGCTCCGCGACCTGCAACGTGTTGAGCGCGGAGTGCATGTTCTGTGCGGCCTCGATGCTGACGTAGTTGCGGTAGAGGGTCGCGCGGATTGCGCCGCCGAGCGCGTAAACGCGCGGCAGTGTGTAGAGTCCCAGCAGAACGACCAACGCCAGCATCAGCAGAGTGCCGTTGCGAATCTGGCGTTGCATCGAGGGTGCGTTCATCGCGGTTCCTCCCGTTCGTCGGTCGCGACGATTTCCACGTCGAGGTCGGTTGCGTCGGCAACCAGCCGCGCCACCACGTCGCCCTTGAGCCACCGGCGCCATCGCGGTTGATGAGTCCGCCCGACGATTACTTTCGAGACCCCCTTGTCGTGCGCGAAGTCGATCAACGCCTTGACCACGTCGTCGGACTTGAGCCAGACGGTTTCGGCGCCGAGGTCGCTGGCGACATTGATGTTGTTGAGCAGCGCGACGAAATCGCGGGTGCCGATGTTCTTCACGGATTCGGCGGGCGTCTCGATGTGCACAGCGAACCATTCAGCGTTGAGCTGTCCGGCGATGCGCGAAGCCTTGCGAAGCAGCTGTCCGGTGTCGGAGGCGTTGGACGACAGTCCGACCATGAGGCGGTCGGTCACGTTCGCGCGGCGTCCGCCCTCGCGCTTGAGAGATTCACGGTCCGACCGCTGGCGATCGAGGCTGCGCGCGACTTCGCGCAGCGCCAGTTCACGGAGCGAGGTGAGATTGCTCGGCTTGAAAAAATTCTTGAGCGCGTTCTCGATCTGATCCTGCGGGTAGATCTTCCCCTCGCGCAGCCGTTCGCGCAGCGCTTCCACCGGCACATCGATGTTGACGATTTGATCGGCGCGCGCGAGGAACGAATCGGGCACTGTCTCGCGCACGTCGATGCCGGTGACGCGCCGCATCAGCGCGTTCAGACTTTCGACGTGCTGGATGTTCATCGCGGTAATCGCGTTGATGCCGGTGCTGACAATCTGCTCGACGTCCTGGTAGCGCTTTTCGTGGCGGGAGCCGGGAACGTTGGTGTGCGCGAGCTCGTCGACGACGACCACATCGGGCTTGCGCGCGATGATCGCATCGACGTCCATCTCCTCGAGCGTAACCTCGCGGTAGGAAAGCTTCCGGCGCGGAACGATCTCGAGGTCGCCAATCCGCTCCTCAGTCTCGCGGCGGTGATGCGTCTCTACAAAGCCAAGCACGACATCCACTCCTCGATCGCGGAGTTGATGCGCCTCATCGAGCATCCTGTACGTCTTGCCTACGCCTGCGGCGGCGCCAATATAGACTTTGAGACGTCCCCGTTGAGGTTGGGGCACGAGATCGAGAAAAGCTTCGGGCTCGAGTCGTTTGTCATCGCTCATTCAAGTCCCGGGCGTTCCGCCGTGACTTCCGGCGGCGCGATCACCGGAATTTCGCGCGGAGCGATCGAGGGCCAGGTTCAGGAGCAGGACGTTTACGCCGGGCTCGCCGAAGATTCCCGCCGATCGCGGCCGCGTGTTCTCGGCAATCAACTGCCGGACCCGATCTTCGCTCAGACCGCGCGTGTGAGCAACACGTGCAACCTGCAGGTCGGCCGACGCCGGACTTATCTCGGGATCCAGCCCGCTGCCGGATGCCGTCACCAGGTCGATTGGGACTTGGTGCGCATCGGTGCCGGGATTGCTCTCGACGACGTTCTTCAGGCGCAACTTGACCGCGTCGATCAGCGCCTTGTTGGTCGGGCCGAGATTCGAGCCGCCCGAGTTGGCGGCGTCGTAGCCTTTGTCACCGGCGGCAGAAGGCCGGCTTTGAAAATAGCGGGGCGACGAAAAATTCTGGCCGATGAGGCTCGAGCCGACGACCTTGTTGCCCACAACGACTATGCTGCCGCCCGCCTGACTCGGGAAAATAACCTGCGCAAAGCACCATACCGCCAGCGGATAGACGATGCCGGTGAGCAGGGTCAGCACGGCGGTCGCGACAAGTGCGGTTCTGAAAGTTCGCACGGGATTAACCTCAGGCGAGATGCAGCGCGGCGATCATGATGTCGATGGCCTTGATGCCGATGAACGGAATAATCACACCGCCGAAGCCGTAGATAAAAAGATTGCGCGTCAGAATCGCGGCCGCGCCGACCGGGCGGTATTGCACGCCGCGCAGCGCCAGCGGAATCAGCGCGATGATGATCAGCGCGTTGAAAATTACCGCCGACAGAATCGCGCTCTGCGGCGTCGCCAGATGCATCACGTTGAGGCGCTGCAGTTCCGGATACTCGACGATGAACAGCGCCGGGATGATGGCGAAGTACTTGGCGACGTCGTTGGCGATCGAAAAGGTGGTGAGCGCGCCGCGCGTCATCAGTAACTGTTTGCCGATCTCGACGACTTCCATCACCTTGGTCGGATTCGAGTCGAGGTCGATCATGTTGCCGGCCTCGCGCGCGGCCTGGGTGCCCGCGTTCATCGCGATCCCGACGTCGGCCTGCGCGAGCGCGGGTGCGTCGTTGGTGCCATCGCCGATCATCGCGACCAATTTTCCCTGGTTCTGCTCCTCGCGGATGAGGCGCAGCTTGGTTTCGGGAGTAGCTTCGGCCAGGAAGTCGTCGACGCCCGATTCACTGGCGATCGCGGCCGCGGTCAGCGGGTTGTCGCCGGTAATCATGACGGTGCGCAAGCCCATCGCGCGCAGGCGCTCGAAGCGCTCGCGGATTCCTTCCTTGACCACGTCTTTCAGATAAATCACTCCGAGCGCCTTCGATTCGTCGGCGACGACCAGCGGAGTTCCACCGCTGCGCGCGATGCGCTCGACGATCGCCTTCAAGTCGGTCGGCGGCGTGCCGTGATTTTCCTGGACGAACTGCGCGACCTGCTCGGCGGCGCCCTTGCGGATTCGACGGCCACCGATATCGACGCCGCTCATCCTCGTCTGCGCGGAAAACGGTATGAAGGTGGCGCCGTCTTCGCCGAGTTCGCGGCCGCGCAGGTTGTACTCGCGCTTGGCCAGGATGACGATCGAGCGTCCTTCAGGAGTCTCGTCGGCCAACGATGCGAGCTGTGCGGCCTCGGCGAGTTCGGCCGGTTCCACGCCTTGAACCGGAATGAACTCTGCCGCCATCCGGTTTCCCAGCGTGATAGTTCCGGTCTTGTCGAGCAGAAGCGTATCGACGTCGCCGGCGGCCTCAACCGAGCGGCCCGACATCGCGAGCACGTTGTGCTGCACGAGGCGATCCATGCCGGCGATTCCGATCGCTGAGAGCAATCCACCGATAGTGGTCGGAATCAGGCATACCAGCAGCGACACCAGCACCGGCAGCCCCAGCTTGGTGCCGCCATACAGGCCGAACGGGTAGAGCGTGACGACGACGAGCAGGAAAACGATGGTGAGGCCGGAAAGCAGAATGCTGAGCGCGATTTCGTTGGGCGTTTTCTGGCGATGAGCGCCCTCGACCAGCGCGATCATGCGATCGAGGAAGGTCTCGCCGGGATTGGCGGTGATCTTCACCTTGATCCAGTCGGAGATGACGGTGGTGCCGCCGGTGACGCCGCTGCGATCGCCACCGCTCTCGCGAATCACCGGTGCGGATTCGCCGGTGATAGCGGCCTCGTTGACGGCGGCGATGCCCTCGATGATTTCGCCGTCGCCGGGAATGACGTCGCCGGCGGCGACCATCACGATGTCGTCGCGCCGGAGTTGCGCGGCCGGCACCAGTTTGGTCTCTCCTGTCGGGAGAATCAGTTTGGCCTGGGTCTCGGTGCGCGTCTTGCGCAGGTTATCGGCCTGCGCCTTGCCGCGCCCTTCGGCCATCGCCTCGGCGAAGTTTGCAAACAGGACGGTGAACCACAGCCACAGCGCGATTTGAAATTCGAAGCCGGCCAGCGCCATCTTGTGAGCCAGCGTGTCGCGAATCAGCGTGAACATCACGAGCACGCTGGTGACCTCGACGACGAACATCACGGGATTCTTGATCATCAGGCGCGGGTCGAGCTTGGTGAACGACTCGATCGCGGCGCGCGAGACGATTTCGCGATTCCAAAGTGCGGGGGCCTTGCGATCACTCATGTTGAGACACCAGACCTAGAACAGTTTCCCGGCCGACATCAGCAGTTGCTCGACGATCGGTCCGAGCGCGACGGCGCAGAAGAAGGTCAGCGCGCCGACGATCACGATTACGCCAATCAGCAGGAACACGAACGGGATGCCGTCGGTCGGGAACGTCCCGGCGCTGGCGGCGGTGGATTTCTTGGCCGCGACCGAGCCCGCAATAGCAAGCGCGGGAATCGCCATCATGAACCTGCCTAGCAGCATCACGATCGCGATCGTCACGTTGTAGAAAGCGGTGTTGGCGTTCAGACCGGCGAAGGCTGAACCGTTGTTCGCGCCCGCTTCGGTGTATGCGTACAGAATTTGCGAGAAGCCGTGCGGTCCCGGATTCGACATGCTCGACAAGCCCGCGGGCAAGACCGTCGCGAGCGCGGTCGGTATCAGAATGACCGTCGGGAAGATCAGCACGTAGAGCATCGCAAGTTTCATCTCTCTCGCTTCGATTTTTTTGCCGAGGTACTCGGGCGTCCGCCCCACCATCAGGCCCGCGATGAACACCGCGAGCACCGCCATCACGATGATTCCGTACAGGCCCGAGCCGACGCCGCCGAAGATCACCTCGCCGAGCTGCATATTGACCATCGGCACCAACCCGCCCAGCGG
>JBAWCX010000532.1:0-9806 GCA_049590495.1 Binatus sp. (SeqCode) | reverse complement strand
CTCTACATGCCCGTCAGTTACGGCAAGGAAGTCGAAGCGTCCGGTACGCGCGAGGACGACGCCGAAGCGAACGCGCGGCTGGCCGATAAAATCGAAGTGAAAGTTGCACAGACGACCGCCGCGGTGCGCGATTTCCTGGCCGCGGAGCCGGCGTTGCCGGGGCTGTCGAACGAAACGCTCGACAACCTCAAGGGCAAGACCGTGCTGATCGTCGACGATGACCCGCGCAATATTTTCGCCGTCACTAGCCTGCTCGAAGGGCATGGGATGAGGACGCTGACCGCGGAAAATGGCCGCGCTGGAATCGCGATGCTCGAGCGCCATCCCGAAATCGACATCGCCCTGATCGACATCATGATGCCCGAGATGGACGGGTACGAAACGATGCGACTGATTCGCGCGAATCCGGCCAAGCGCTGGTTGCCGATGATCGCGGTGACCGCCAAGGCGCTCAAGGAAGACCGCGAGCGCTGCATGGCCGCCGGCGCGTCGGACTACCTGGCCAAGCCGATTGATGATGGCCAGTTGGTGGAATTGATTCGAATCTGGGCGAGCGGCTCGCCGATGCAAACGTCGGTGTAAGGCATGAAACCGCAGGAAGCATCGCAGATCGAGCGAATCCCGGCGGCCGCGGGCATGAAGGCCAGCATCCTGCTGGTGGATGACCGCCCGGCGAATCTGCTGGCGCTCGAGGCAATCCTTGATCCTATCGATCAGCACCTTGTGCGCGCCATGTCCGGCGAAGAAGCGCTGGAGAAACTTCAGGGCGAGGAATTCGCCGTTATCCTGATGGACGTGCGAATGCCGGGAATGGACGGGCTCCGCACCGCCGAAGTGATCAGCCGGCGCGAGAGCGCCGCGCGAATTCCAATTATTTTTCTGACCGCCGTGCCAATCGCCAACGCCGACGTTGTCAGCGGTTACGAGCGTGGCGCAGTCGATTTTTTGCTCAAGCCGTTCGACCCCGAAATCCTGCGCTCCAAGGTGTCGGTCTTCGTCGACCTGTACCAGAAGGAGCAGATGATCAAGCGGCAGGCCGGGCTGCTGCGTCAGCGCGAGCGCGAGGCGTTCGAGCGGCGCAGCGAGTTGCGCTTCCGCTCGCTGATGGACGCGCTGCCGCAATTCGTATGGGTCGCGCGTGCCGACCTGACTTTCTATTACTGGAACAAACGCGCCGCCGACTACATCGGGATGCCGGCTTCGGTGGCGGTCACCGCCGACCAGATATTCGATTTCGTGCATCCCGACGATCGCGACACGATCAGGTCGGAATGGGAAGTCTGCACCGCCAATCGACGCGCGGCGGAGGTGCGGGTTCGCCTGAGGCGCCATGCCGACGGCGCGTACCGATGGTTCCTGATGCGCGGAGTTCCGCAGCACGATGAATCCGGAAAAGTGACCGGATGGGTCGTCGCGGCAACCGATATCGATGCGGAACATCACGCGTTGGAAGAAGCCGAAGACGCCAGCCGCATGAAAGAGCAATTTCTGGCGACCGTGTCGCACGAGCTGCGCAATCCGCTCAACGCGATCATGGGCTGGGTTCATCTGCTGCGCTCTGGAAACCTCGACACGCCGAAGTCCTCGAAGGCGCTGGAGACTATCGAGCGCAACGTGCATCTGCAGACCGCGCTCATCGACGACATCCTCGACGTCTCGCGGATCATACGCGGCAAAATTAGCCTGACCTTCCGGCCGATCCGAATGGGCGCCGTGGTCGACGCCGCCCTTGCAGCGGTGCGGCCCACCGCGGATGTGAAGGGTGTGGGACTTGAATATGAGATGGCCGCCGACTCCGACGAAATCAGCGGCGATGCGGACCGGCTTCAACAGGTGGTGTGGAACCTCCTCGCGAACGCGATCAAATTCACGCCGCGCGACGGCCTCGTCACCGTTCGCGTCGAGAAGCATGGTGACGAGTTGACCTTGACCGTGAGCGATACCGGCCAGGGGATTTCCGCCGATTTTCTGCCGCACGTGTTCGACAGGTTCACCCAGGCCGACAGCGGCAGCACTCGCACCCACGGCGGCCTGGGTCTCGGACTTGCGATCGTGCGCCATCTGGTTGAACTCCACGCCGGCACCGTCGAAGCCCGCAGCGCCGGTCCGGGGCAGGGCGCGGCCTTTTCGGTACGTCTGCCGATTCAGAATTCCAAAGCGATGGGCGCTGGCAACGATCAACGTCAGACCGCGGCGCGGCCTCTCAAGCTCGCCGGCGTTTCGATATTGGTCGTCGATGACGAGTTGGATTCCCGCGAGGTGCTGGCCGAAGTTTTGCGGGAATACGGCGCTCAGACCAGGATAGCTGGCTCGGCGAGCGAGGCGCTCGCCGAGATTGCTCGTTCAACACCGCAGGTCCTGCTGAGCGATATAGGCATGCCCTCGGTCGACGGGTTCGAATTGATTCGCGGAATTCGCGAGCACATTCCCGACAAGGAAATGATCGCGCTGGCGCTGACCGGCCTCGGCAGCGGCAAAGATAAGGAGCGTGCGCTGGCCGAAGGTTTCCAGCACTGCATCGTCAAGCCCGTGGAACCCGGCCTGTTGGTGGAAGTGATTGAGCGGCTTCTTGGGTCGCGGCTACCTTCCTCTCAGCGGCAGTAGTGCTTATGCGCACTGCCGATCGGTGCTTCCGGCTTGACTTCCAGTAACACCGGCAGCATCTCAAAACCTTTGAATTTCCGACGTTTTCGGGATCGCTGCATTTTGCGATCTTGCACGGCATCCAACAAACGTCGAAAATACGCCTGGTAGTAGAGCGTCCTCGGGCACTTTCTTGCGAATCAGGGGAATGACATGGAAATCATCGAGCAGCACCAGGACGAAATCATAGTCCTCAACCCCGCCGGACGTATCAACAACGATACGAGCCCTGAGTTTCAAACCAAACTGCTCGCTTGCGTGGGATCCTCTCCAACCACCGTTCTGATCGACTTTTCCGGTGTCGAGTACATCTCGAGCGCCGGCCTGCGCGCGCTAATGATGGCCGCCAAGCAATCCAAAGCGACCGGCGGTCGTCTTGCGGTCGCCGGCCTTACACCGATGGTCAAGGAGATTTTCTCGATTAGCCGTTTCGCGCTGGTGGTGCAGGTCTTCGAGACCAGCGCCGACGCTATCGCGGCCTTCCGCTAGCCGCTTGCCGTGAGAGGCCGGCCTGGACCGAGAGGAGACCTCTGGCGATGCTGATCCGCTTTTGGGGAACCCAAGGTTCGCTGCCTGCGCCGCTTAACTATCTTGCGGTGCGTAAGAAGATCCACGAGGCGCTGGTGGCGGCCCGCGGCCGCAAGCTGGACGGCGCCGAAGCCATCGACCAGTTCATAGACCGCACGCTGCCCTTTTCGGTCCACGGCACCTACGGCGGCAATACCAGCTGCGTCGAGCTGGTTACGGGCGGCGATGAGTACGTGCTGTGCGACATGGGAACCGGCGCGCGCGAGTTCGGCAACAGCCTCCTCGCCAGGCAAGGTCCGGCCCGGAAAAGTCGCTTCAACGTTTTCATGTCTCATCTTCATTGGGACCACATCATGGGGTTTCCGTTCTTCACCCCGGCCTACATTCCGGGCAACGTCATCCGCATCCACGGCTGTCACAACGGCATGCGCGAAGCCTTCCAGCATCAGCAAGCGCATCCGTCGTTCCCCGTCGATTTCAAAACGCTCAGTGCGACCATCGAATTCGTCAAACTGGAGCCCGACCGCACCTACGAAATCGACGGAGTCTCAGTGCGGGCGATCGCGCAAAACCACGGTGGCGATTCCTACGGTTATCGTTTTACGAAAGACGGAAAGACGGTGGTGTATTCCACCGACTCCGAGCACAAGTACGAAGCGCTGGATGACAGCTATCCTTTCGTCGAGTTCTTCCGCAATGCGGATCTGCTGATCTTCGACGCGCAGTACTCGCTCGCCGAGCAGATTTCAGTGAAGGAGGACTGGGGACATTCGAGCAACATGGTCGGAGTCGAGCTGGCCCAGCGCGCCGGCGTCAAGCACCTCGTGATGTACCATCACGAGCCGGTCAACGACGACCAGATGCTCGAGAAAATCCTGAACGAGACGCGCCGCTACGAAGAGATCAGTCGCCCTGAGAAGAAAAAAAAGCTAATCGTTACTTCCGCGTATGACGGGCTCGAGATCGTCCTCTGACCGCAACTCCGAGTTGCCAAAGGTACCGCCATCTCCAAGCTTGTCTGCAATCTTCAGCGCCCCGGGACGCGCATTGGCCCTGGTCATACTCGGGCTGCTGATTGCGTTGCGGGCGTGGGCTCCGGGTCTGCTTATGCCTGTCGCGTTACGGGGCTTCGATCGAGAACAACGGATCGCGCCGCGCGCGCACGAGCCGTTGCCGGTCCGCATCGTAGCTATAGACGAGAAGAGTCTGGCGAAGTACGGCCAGTGGCCGTGGCCGCGAGAGCTGGTGGCGAAGCTGGTTCACCGGATCGCCGCGGGTCATCCGCGGGTGCTCGGCGTGGACGTCATATTCGCCGAATCGGATCCTGACGATGCCGCCCTCGCCGAGGCATTTGGTGAAGTGCCGACTGTCCTCGCGATTGGCTCCTCTGATGTGCCGGAGTCTGCCGCGCCCGGACGGTCACGCGTCACTATAGTTCGCCAATCCGGCCCCGATCCGCGGCCGTTCTTGATTGCGTACCCGTATTTTTTACGCAGCATCCCCGAGCTATCCAAAGCTGCGCGCGGACAAGGCGCAGTCCTCGATGACCCGGACCCGGACGGCACAACACGCCGCATGCCGCTGTTCGTCATTGGTCAAGGACAGTTGGTGCCTGCCCTGTCGCTCGAAATGCTCCGCGTTGCGGCAGGAGACGGCGCGCTGGAAATCGTGACGGCCGGCGACGGCGTCCGGAGCTGCAGCGTCGACGGCTTCTCCATTCCGACCGATGCGCACGGCCGTGTGTATCCGCATCTCATGCCCTCGTATGACTATCGTTATATCTCCGCCGCCGACCTGCTGGACGGATCGTACAACCCGGTAACCTTGCAGGGCTTCTTCATACTTCTCGGGGTAACTGGACAAGGTGTCGCAGAGGTCAGGCAAACGCCGCTGGGACTGATGTCGGGCGTCGATATCGAGGCTCAGGCGATTGAATGCATGCTCACCGGAAATCTCCTTCGCCGGCCCTCGAACCTTTACTCGGTTGAGATAGTGCTGGTTCTCGCGGCGGGCCTGATCATCATTTTTACGCTCCCCTACAGTCGGCCTCGAATCGCCGGTGTGTCATTCCTCATCTTGATCTTGATTCTCTTCGGCGTCTCTTTCGCTTGTTTCTATTTCTTCAACTTGCTGGTCGATACGGTCTGGCCGAGCGCGGCGTCGCTCGCCACATTTGGCGTGATGCTGGTGTTAACATTACGCGCCGCCGAGGTGGCGCGCCGTCGTCTCGCAGTCGAATTGGAGAATGAGCGTCAGATCGAAGCTCGTCTCGAGGGCGAACTTGGCGCCGCGCGATCGATCCAGATGGGGCTTTTGCCTCATCGATTTCCCGGCCCTCCCGAACGCCGCGACGTCGACCTCTATGCGCTTATCGAGCCGGCGCGAATGGTCGGCGGCGACCTTTATGATTTCATCCTGCTCGATTCCTCGCGGCTCTTCTTCGCGATTGCCGACGTCTCTGGCAAAGGCGTCGCCGCAGCCCTCTTCATGGCTACTACCAAGGAGGTCCTGCACGACGCGGTGGCGCAGCACGACGAGGCGCTCGATCAAGCGTTCGCCGCCGCCAACGCGAGGATATCCGCGACCAGCGGCGACATGGCCGGCGCGGGCGGGGACATGATGTTCGTCACTGTCTTCGCCGGAATTCTGAATCTCGTCTCCGGAATGCTCGCCTACGTGAACGCGGGACACGATTCGCCGTTCGTCATCCGCAATGGCGCCGACACGACGGAACTCAGCCGCGCAGGCGGACCGCCGCTCGGCACGGTTGACGATTTTCAGTATTCCGTCGAACGCCGTCAACTGACGCCGGGAGATTTGCTGCTGCTCTACACCGACGGCGTGACCGAGGCTGAAGGTCCTGACCATTCGTTTTATACAACGGGACGCCTGGAACGGCTGCTCCGCTCAGCGCCAACCGCCGGCGCCAGGGATCTGGTTGAGTTCGTGCGCGAAGATGTCCGTCGATTTGCCGCCGATGCCGAGCAAGCCGACGATATCACCCTGCTGGCCGTGCGATGGACGGGCAGCGAGCCCGCGACCGGCTAGTTACCTGACAGTGATCTCGACCCGGCGATTGCGCTGTTCAGATACATTCGGACCGGTCTGCACGAAGAGGTCGAACCAGCCGCGCCCGGCGACGGAAATCGATTTGGCATCGATTCCCTGTTTTATCAACTGATCCCGAATTGCCTCGGCGCGTTTCAGCGAGAGTTGCTGATTGTAATCCTGCTTCCCGGTCGTGTCGGTGTATCCTATCACCTCGACCTGGTACACCGGACGCCGCTTGATGTCTTCGAAGACACTAACGTAGGCCTGCCGCGAACTCGGCGCCAGCAAGGTCGAGTTGTTGGGGAAATGGAGAACATGATGCTCCGGTAGAATTGGCTGCGCGGCCAGCGCGTTGCCGAAAATCTGCTTGACCTGTTGCGCATTGGTCGTGGTCGCCGCCACGCTCCCGCCCTTTTCCTCACTGGCGGCGTACGGCCTGTTGAGCACTACTGATTTCTGGTTGTTATCGCTAACCGTTATCGCGCCTGAACCGCCTTCCGGATTCGGCAGAACCACGAACAGCGCCTGCCGCTTTTGCGCGCACCCGATCGCGAAGACCATTAGCAGGAGTGGATAGCGTCGTCGCAAGATGACTAGTCGGGTACTTCGACCACGAAGTGTGTGCCGCGCACGCCGAGGATCGCCGCCGGCGTCCTGACTTTCATCGCCTCCGGCGAACTCTTCGCGATATCGCCTGACACCATGTCGAGCGTGCCCTTGCGCATGTCTGCCAGCATCGAGCCTTTGAAGTTGTTCGAATCGAACTTGTACTCTTCGAGCGCCACCTCGCTGTTCGGGCCCGCCGACATCACGGTATTGTCGATGAAGGTGATTCCGATCGCGCCGTCGGCGCCGGTGTCGATCGTGTCTTGCTCGTACAGTGGGTCTCCAACCTTGACGGCCACCTGTGCTCCCGCTCGCTGGATGAAGACCTTTCCGGAAACGGTCTCGACTTCCGCAATCTGGGGACCCGTTGCCGAAATTTGAGGACTCTGCGTGGAAATCTGAGGACTCTGCGCCCACGATGCGGAAACGAACAGCATCGCGAAAAGGACGCCGGCGCACGCGCACCCGATCGCGCGCATGCTGTGAATGGTGATACGCATTTTCTCCCCCGGTGCGATTCCCATGTTCGTGCCTGTGCAACCTAGCGCGCCGCGGTCGTAGAAGCCAGCACGACAAAACTCCCTCGCCGCGCTACAATTTGGCGATGCGGGCCAGCCTGACTGTTCGCGTCCATAACCGGGCCCTGGGCGAGCTCGAAGGCTTCGTCTGCGCATTCGAGGACGAACATCGGCTCGCCGCCGAGGACCGGGCTCGGACGCTAATCGTGCTCGAAGAGTTGTTTACCAATCTCGTGAGGTACGGATATCCCAGTCAGGTTGAGCCCGATGGCGTCGCCGAAGTCACGCTCGAGCTCGAGGGCAATCAGTTGACGATCCAGTTCGCCGACGATGGCCAGGCATTCGATCCATTCGCCAAACCTGCTCCCGATCTCGATCTGTCGGTCGAGAGCAGACCCATCGGCGGACTCGGCCTCCTCATGGTCCGCCAGCTTGCCGACGAGGCTCACTATTGCCGCCGCGATGGACGCAATGTCACTCGTCTGACCCGCCGCGTCTCGATTCAGATGACGCCATGACCGCAAGCGCCACTCCCATTCCCGAAGGCAAGTACGCCCAATGGACACTCCCCGGCGGCTACCGCGGATCGATTCGATCTGATGGATCAAGCCGAAAGAGAAGGATCGAGTACCCCGCGCGAGCGAACGGCCGGTAGTGCTCATGGAGATAGGTCATCGCATCGACGAACGGCATATCCCTCGGCACGCCGTCGAGCCTGACATGGATCGGGAAGGCGTATCCGCCGGGAAGCCGTGAGTAGACACCCATCAGGTTGGTAACGCTCACTGCCACCACGTCTCCCGGCTCCAGGCTCCATGTCGACTCGCGAGGCACCCAGCAGCAATACACCCCTGGGAGCGCTAAGTAGGGAACGCCAGCGTCATCGGGGCTGGCGCTCCCGAAGTAACTGAGCTTGACGCGTCTCAGGCCGAGTCGGCGACACAGCCTTGCAAGCTCATCCAGATCTTGACCCCAGTCGCAGTTGGAATCGACGAGGTAGCGGTAGCCGCGCTCGGGCCCCCCGGCAAACTCGTTGAAGAAGGACAGGAAATGAGGCGCGACTCGATAAGTGCCGAGCGCGTACCAGCAGAGGAGCAAGACGGCGATCGGCCGCAGGCGAGGCCGGGCCCACATCGCCGCCACTTGCCGTCCGCCCCACACGCAGAGGAGCGGAACAAGCGGCAGCAAATGGCGGTAGCCGATGCTGAACCCAAAGCTCATCGCGAACGCGAGGTAGACCACGGCTGGTAACGCGACCGCGACCAGCGCGAGCCGGGCGTGAGCCTCAGGACCGCGAAGGAGGGGGGTCGAAGCGAGAAGAAGCAGAAGCGGAATTGGCGTCTTCAGCATAAGGACCAGCGGGAAGTAATACCACCAGCCGCCCACCGCTGTGCGTCCGTGAAAGAAGGTCATCTGGTTGGTTCGCGGCAGGTGGATCGTCTGAGCCATCCCATGCACGAACCCATCGGGCAGCAGCCGTCTATCGCGAATCGCGTCCAGCAACGCGCGTAGTGGCGCCTCCGGCACCAGTTCGTCGATCGGCACCGCCCTGTCGAGGTCGGGGCTCGCCCCCTCGTGGGTCTTGAAGCCGAATGCAGCCCACACTACGAACCAGGCGGCCATCACGACTGCGACTGCAAGGACCAGCAGCTGCCTGCTAAGGCGGATCGCTCCGCCGTGGTCGTCACGGATGCCCTTGTCCAGGAGGCTCGCGAGCGCCACCGCTGCCCCCATGAGGAACACCAGCGGAAAGCTATACTTCGTGACCGGCGCCAGCGCGAATGCGGCCGCCGTCAGAGCACCCCGGCCGAGCGTGGGGGAGCGCAGAAAGCTGTACAGAGACCAGAGGGCGAGCGTCGTCACCAGGCTGATGCCCAGATCGAGGTTGGCGTAGTGTGAGTGGGCAAGCATCTCCGGATTGACGGCGTACAGGAAGAGCGCCCCAAACGCGCACGCGTTTCCCCACAGTTGCTTCCCCCACAGGAAGACGGCGAGAGCAAGCGCCGCGCTCAGCGCCACGAATGGGAGACGCGCAAGCCAGAGCAGCCGCCGCGCCTCTCCATCCCCGTAGAGGAAGCGATAGCCGAAGGCCGAGCCGTGGCCGCCCTTCCAGGAGGGATCCTCAACTGGCGGGAGCGGGTGAATTCGACTGACCGCCAATCCGGCCAGCATAGGCATCAGCGGGGCAGCGATCGGTGTGAGACGATAGTCGTGCAGCGCGAGCCGGGCGTATCCGGGACCGATGTGATTCACCTCGTCGTACGTCGCCGACTCGCGGCTGGCGCTCCACAACGAAGCCGAAACGTGAAGCAGCAGGAGGAGTGCCACCGCGAGTGTCTCGATGCCGATCGACCCCCACCTCGCCGGCACCCTGGACAAAGAACTGGTTGGCCTGCCGCCGACGCTCATCTATCTGGTAGCTCGAAGGTCGCTCAACAGCTCATTGGCGGTGTCTCGGAG
>JBAWCX010000531.1:0-4006 GCA_049590495.1 Binatus sp. (SeqCode) | reverse complement strand
CTCGGATTGAGGCCCAGGGTTGCGACCGTGGCAACCTTCGGATCTCCGAATGCCACCACGGGAGTCGAGCAAGGCACGACTTCATCCGCAGGCGCCGGTCGGCAAACCATCCGTTTTAGATATTCGGGAATTTCGGTGCCCATGTCCTGCGTATAACTGGTCGGCATTGACTATTATTGAAGTAGCTAAGTATGCGCTTTATACGGCGATGGGGGTAAAGTGCCGATTGGCTTGATTCTCCCGACGAGTGAAGTCGATTGGTGATTCTCGCTTCGACTCCGAGCGTAGAATTTCGCAACCCTCATCCGGTTTCCGCATTCAGCTCCGCTGCACCATCGCCGCATACGGTTCTTGCTCGTATCATAGAAAAAAGCGGCGCATTGTGAATTGTCGCAACGTTTCAGACGGGAAAAATCTCCACGGCAAAGCAAGTCAGCGGCGGACTGAGCGAGCGGCACAAGAAGTTGTTTCGGTAGATTCAGGTCAAGTTCGAATCGCCGTTCGAACTTCCGCCGAGTCTTGACTACCTTCGTGACGCCCGAAGGCTTGGCGATCAAGAGATTGATCGCATCAATACTAGCGCGCGGAATCGGCCTGCCCGCGACAATCGCCTCGGCCATTCGACGCAGTAGCGTACGGAGCACAAGCGCGTCCTTCCAAATGCACACGCCTGTTTTTCCCGCTTGCCATTTTTCTGATGCCGACTTTACTTTGGTGCGCTCGAACATCTTTGCTAAAACGAGCCAATTCACAACATCGCGAGCGTCTGTCAACAAATTGACGCGACGCCCCGCTTCGCTTACTTCGGTGTTTATGAAATCGAGAAAAGAATAGCGGCCAACAAACCTGAACGGCTTGCCTTGATCCGTAAACGTTGACCCGAAAATCGTACGAGTCATTTCTTAATGATCTAAAAACTCTTGACTCATTACGGCCAGATCAATTATTTGTCAACGGCTGCGGGGGTGGAGGAGGTGTCAAGAATCCACAGGTCTGTTGGGGTTTGTCATGGTTGGCCAGTCCGTTTCGATGCGCCGAATCATGGAAGTGATCCAGCGTGTTGCGCCCGCAAGAGTTTCCGTTTTCATCACAGGTGAAACAGGCACCGGCAAAGAGGTGGCGGCCAGAGCCATCCACGACCGATCCGGTCGAACAGGTCCCTTCATTTCCGTTAACTGCGCGGCGATTATCGAGACCCTGATCGAGAGCGAGCTGTTCGGACATCAGAAGGGTTCTTTCACCGGAGCTGACCGGCGACACCCGGGACTCGTCGAGCGAGCGAACGGCGGAACCCTTTTCCTCGATGAAATCAGCGAGATGCGTGGCGAGGCGCAGGCCAAGCTCCTCCGCGTTATCGAAGAGCGCAGAGTGCTTCCCGTTGGAGCAACGCGTGAAATCCCGATTGATGTTCGATTTCTCGCAGCGTCGAATCGGACGCCCAAGCAGGCGATCGGCGAGGAACGGCTGCGCGAGGACCTCTACTATCGCTTATCCGCGACCAGCATTCACCTTCCGCCTCTTCGGGATCGTCTGGACGATTTGCCGGCGCTCATTGATCACTTCATCAAGCAAGCAAACCACGATTTTAAAAGGCAAGTCGACGGCGTCGATCCAGAATGCCTGTGCGCCCTGAGAACTTATCGATGGCCGGGAAACGTTCGCGAGTTACGTAATGTATTCGAGAGCGCCGTGCTGATGGCGCACTCGATGCGACTCTCGGTGGACGACCTTCCCGAGGAAATTAGAATCTCCACGAACCGGGAGACTTCTTTCACGGTTTCTTTGGGATCGCCACTCCACGAGATCGAGCAGGAATACATTCGCCGCACCATCGCGTTTGCTGGCGGAAACAAGGCGCGAGCGTCGGAAATGCTGGGAGTCCCCCGGCGTACTCTGTACGGGAAACTCGAGCGCTACGACGCTCGACACAAATCCAACGGCCGATCCAGTGGGAACGGACATCGCGCGCCGCGCGACGGTCGAAACGGGCTAACGTGAGAGAAGCGTCACGCCACGCGGCGCGCGGCGTAGAGCGGAGTTCTCGAAAAATCGACTGAATACTTGGACGCCGAGAGTTGCGGCTCACTCGTAGAGTATGATCGATTCCCAAGACTATCCCCTCATGACCGTCGGTGAACTGGCACGCGCGCTCGGCGTACCGCGCGAATTCGTCTTCGCGCATGCTGACGAACTCGGTGCGATTTGCTTGCGTCTTCGGGATGCCAACGGGCGCGCTTCCGCCAAGTTCGAACGCGGCGTGCCGCTACGCTTTCCGCGTACCGCACGATTCGCTCTACAGTGACCGGGTATAGGCGGGTCGCGTCGCGCGATGGCCTCGGATACGGTGAAATCGGTCTTTGGCATCTCACTCGGTCGGAGCACGTGGTCGTCCTCATTCGCCCGAATGGTTCAACCCGAAATCCGAACTGCCGCGAAATTGGGGTAGTGTCTCACCTTGAATTTCCGCGCGGCGGCGCTGTAGATCGGGGGCTCCACCGTCGCCCATCCGCCCGGCCTGTATTGAGTCCAGCCGCTAGAGGTTCAAATCCGTGGCCCGTTGTGCTTTCATCGGATGATGGAGAAGGTTCTCTGCGTCTGTGTTGGCAACATCAGCCGCAGTCCGATGATGCAGGCGGTTCTTCAGCAGCACCTTGGTACCACCTTCTTAGTCGAAAGTGCGGGTTTGCGTAAGGAGTTGGCAGGCCGTCCCGCTAATTACCGCTCTGTCGCGTGCATGAAGGAACGCGGGGTTGATTTGAGCGGCCATATCAGCCGCTGGATCGGGGACTTAGACCTCGGCCAGTACCGATGGATAGTTTGTGTCGGCCACGACGAGGCCGATGAGGTGCGGTCCGCCCTAAGCGCAGACTCGGCGAGCGTGATGGTTGCGAACGAACATCAAGGCGGCATCTCGGACCCCTACGAACTTGGGATGGCCGGTTATCGGGACTGCCTGGCTCTGCTGGACCAAGTGATGCCGCAGGTCGCGCAGCGCATCCGAGGCGCCTGAGCAGTCTTTCAAACTGAGATACTACCGAAATTGGCATGAGGAAGACTCGCAAAGAATCGCGGGGTAAAATCAAGAGTCCCTATGCTAAAGTGCATTTACTGTGTGCGGGACCTTTCCGAAGATCGTTTCAACAGAGAACACGTCGTCCCCCAACAACTCGGTTCTTTCGAGAATTGCCCAATCCTCCGGACCGTTTGCGCTGAGTGCAACAGCTACTTCGCGAATAGCCTTGAACTTAAATTCGGGCGCGACAGTATCGAAGCGGTCTATCGGTTGCGACACGGGCAGAAGCGACCCGAGGAATTCGCCGGCTTCGAAGGCGAGCGGCTCAAGTTCAGAATTCCCAGTAACCTAGCTGCCGGTGGCGTTGTTCTCGAACCCGCCCCAAGCCCGGACGGCAGCGAGATTGTCATGCTTCTGCCTCCACAGGTCGGCGTTAAGCTTGAGGGAGAAACTGAATTTCACTACCACACCGAAGAAGAGTTGACCGGGGAGGGCATCGACCGATTGCCTCCGCCAAACCAGAAAGTGAGTATTCGCCTACTCGCGGCGGACGATGCCGGCGTCGAACGGGTAAGAGCGCTGGTCCTGACGCGATTTCCCAAATTTCGCGAGGAAGGAAAACTCGCTCTACCGCAGCCAGACCGGATCGATGGCAAAATGCTCGTCGAGATCAAATCGAAGGTGGACCGACTCCTTGCCCGAGCGATCGCGAAAATTGCGTTCAACTACATGGCGTTTCACGCGGGGGCGAAGTTTGCTCTCAGCGAGAACTTCGATGCGGTACGGCGATTCACCCGCTACGATCAAGGGGGCGACGATTGGCGAGAGTTCGTCCGTATTCTCTCTAAACCGTTACTCGCTGAGGAGACCGAAGACCTGCAGGTGACACGCGGTCACATTCTTATTCTTGGATGGCGTGATTTCGAGACCCTCATAGTTTGGGTGAGTCCCTACAATTCAATGGCTTATGAAGTAACGCTGACGAGGTCTTAT
>JBAWCX010000530.1:0-9527 GCA_049590495.1 Binatus sp. (SeqCode) | reverse complement strand
TCGATCGAGTAGGTCGGCGCGGTCATCTCGAAGAACATCCGCGCGTCGGGAAAGTACGGCCGCCGCATCAGGCGCCGCGTGCGGCGCGTGGGCGCGGCGAGATTCTGGAAGGCCTCGAGTATCAGGCGCATCTGCTCGGTGTCGCCGCGCGCGAAGCCGCGGGCGCGCAGCTCGCCCAGCAGATCGACGCGGCGGTCGCCACCGCCGCGCAGCTCGCGATACAAGTCCAGCATCAGCGCCGCGAGCACGATCGAATGGTCGGGCGAAAATCCGCTCGCGATCGCGCGGCCGAGCGCGGCCATGTTGCGGACGGCGGGCTGCTCGGCGAGCGTGGCGCCGCGCGATTTCAGATGAGCAGCGAGAATCGGGATCACGTATTCGAGCAGTCCCAGCTCTTCCATCAGGACGAGCGCATGCGCGGCCTCGGGCTGGCCGAGCGTCTTGTAGGTTTCGTCGACCAGGCGCGGCACTGACGCCTTGGCGAGGTCAGCGCGATGGCGCAGGATAGCCGCGCGCGTGGCAGGCTCGATTTCAAAGCCGAGCTTGGCGGCGAACCTCACCGCGCGCATCATGCGCACCGGATCCTCGCGCATCCGCAGCTCGGGATCGCCGATAGTGCGGATTAGCCGGGCCTCGAGATCGTCGACGCCGCCGGGAAAATCGATCACGTGGAAAGATTGCGGGCTGTAGAACAGCGCGTTGACGGTGAAGTCGCGGCGAAACGCGTCTTCCTCCGGCGTGCCGAAAGTGTTGTCGAGGCGAATCAGCGGATCGTCGGTATCGGCGACGGCCTCTGCCTGCTTGCGGAAGGTGGCGACCTCGACATTCTGCCGGCCGAAGAAAACGTGGACCAGGCGAAAGCGCCGGCCTATCATGCGCGAGTTGCGGAACAGGTCGCGGACCTGCTGCGGATGGGCCGAAGTCGCGACGTCGAAGTCCTTGGGCTTGCGCGAGAGCATCAGGTCGCGCACGCCGCCGCCGACCAGGTAGGCCTCGAAGTTGGCGCCGGCGAGGCGATACAGGACCTTGAGGACGTTGGCGTCGATGTCGCGCCGCGAGATGGGATGCTCGGCGCGGTGGAGTATGCGGGGTTCCAATTGCGTTATCCCGAATTTCGTTCCAAAGCTAGCACTTCGGCGCGCGGTCTTCATCGCCCCCGCCGCTTTGCTCATAAAGCGGGAAAAGAGTTACGCTAGGCCGCACCAAAGGAGACTTCTACATGGACAAATTTCTAACCGACGTCAAAAAGCTTCGCGATAATGCACGCAAGAATATGACTAAGGGCGCCGTTACCGAAGGCTACAAGGCGGACGTCCAGCAAGTGCTGAAAGTGCTCAACGACGTGCTCGCGACCGAGCTGGTCTGCGTGCTGCGCTACAAGCGGCATTACTACATGGCACAGGGCATCAGCTCCGATTCGGTCAAGGCGGAATTTCTGCAGCACGCCAACGAGGAGCAACAGCATGCGGATTGGGTTGCGGAGCGAATCACCCAGCTCGGCGGCGAGCCAGACTTCAGTCCCAAGGGACTGGCTGACCGCGCGCACTCGGAGTACGTCGAGGGCAAGGGGCTCGTCGACATGATCAAGGAAGATCTGATCGCCGAGCGGATCGCGATCCAAAGCTATTCGGAGATCATTAGATGGTTGGGCGACAGCGATCCGACCACCAAGATACTGATCGAGCAGATCAACAAGATGGAAGAGGAGCACGCCAACGACATGTTGGACTTGCTAACCAAGGTGGGCTGACGATCAGTATCCGGCCTGCAAGCCGGCGTCTCCATGTCCTAAAGATTGGGTGGTGGGGCCTCCTCTCAATTTTTATGTGCGCAATCTTTTCTCGTTGACAGCCGCGAACCAGATGATAGTAATTATCACCTAGGTTATGGAACCAGTCCGAAAACGAACGCCGCCGCCGGAGAACGCCAGGATGAAGCCCGCAGGCTTCCTGCTCGTCAGCCTTCTCGCAGTCGCCGCGGTGGCTGCCTCGTTCAGCCTGGTTAATGCTCAACAAACCGGTCCGCTGGCTGATCCAAAGTCGCAGAACCAGGCGGGATTTCCGGCCACTCTGTATTCATGGGTGATTCCGCCCGACAATCAGCAGACGCCGGCCAAGATTGCGCTCGGCAAGGCGTTGTTCTTTGAGGACGCCTTGTCCGCGGATGGCAAGATTTCGTGCGATCACTGTCACGGACCCGCCAAGGGCTTCACCGACGAGCTGCCAACCTCGATGGGTATCCACGCACAGTTCGGCCAGCGCAACGCACCGTCGATTCTCAACGCGATGTTCAACGTGACGCAGTTCTGGGACGGTCGCTCGCCAACGCTCGAAACGCAGATCGAAGGCCCTGTCACCAATCCGGTCGAGATGGGCATGAAATCGACCGACGATGCGGTCGTGGCGATCAAGGCGATCCCCCAGTATCAGAAGCAGTTCCAGGAAGTGTTCGGGCACGACGTCAACTTCGCCGATATCGAGCGCGCGATCGCCGCGTACGAGCGCACGCAACTCGCATTCGACTCGCCGTTCGACAAGTTTATTGGCGGCGACCAGAGCGCGATCAGCGATTCGGCCAAGCGTGGATGGGCGATATTCAACGGCAAGGGGCGCTGCATGTCTTGTCACGGATGGAATCCGACGCAGCCGCTGTTTACCGATCAGAAGTTCCACAACATCGGCGTGTCGGCGCATAAGTCGGACTTCGTGCCGCTCGCGCGCAACGCGCTGGTCGTGCTCGGCAAGACCGGCGGTGGCTCTATCGCGATAGACAAGCTCGCGATTGGCACCGACATGAGCGGGCTCGGGCGTTTCCTGGTGACCAAGCAGCCGCACGATATCGGATCGTTCCGCACGATGAGTCTGCGCAACCTGCTGGTCACGCAGCCCTACTTCCACGACGGCTCGCAGGCGACGCTGTGGGACACGATCGATCATTACAACAAGGGCGGCGTGCAGAACCCTTACCTGGACGGCGGTATCACTCCGCTCGGACTCACCGAAGCGGAAGAGGACGACCTGGTCGCGTTTCTCGCCAGCCTGACCAGTCCCGAGTACGCGGACGCGGCGAAGGCTGAGTACGATCTGCAGTTCAAACGCTCGCGCACGGACAGGCCGCAACGCGATGCCACGGCCGCCAATGGCGACAAAGGGCGCGGGCCGGGATTGGCGGGCCCGTTCGGCGATATCGGACCGGCGCAGAGCGAAGAAAATCCGGCACAGCTCGGCGGCGATTAACCTGATGACGAATCAAAGGCAGGCGGGCGATGGCTGCTCGGCATAAGAGCGTCGAAACGAAATACATGGAAGAGCGCGACGCCGTCCTGCGCGGACTGCGCGGTCTCGACCGGCGCACGTTTCTGAAAGTGCTGGCCGCGTCGGCTGGCGCCGTGATGGCGAAGAGCCTGATGCCGCCGCATACGTTCCAGCTCGTCGAGATTGCCAACGCCGCGCCCGACAAGAGCGCGGAAGCGACCGGGATGACGGGCAAGCCGCCGTTCACCTTCGCGTACATCTCGGACACTCATCTATATCCGCGCACGCTCAACCAGCGCTTCGTGCGCGGGGCGGTCAAAGCGGTCGAGGACGTCAACGCGCTCGATCCGCAGCCGGACTTCGTACTGTTCGGCGGCGATCTCGCGCAACTCGGGCGCCGCGAGGAACTCGACCTCGGGCGGCAGATCCTCGCCGAGCTGAAAGCGCCGGTGAAAATGATGGTCGGCGAGCATGACTGGTTCTACGACCTGGGCGACACGTGGCAGGAGATGTTCGGCCCGCCCAACTACTCTTTTGACTGGAAGGGCGTCCACGTCGTGGTGCTGATGAGCGTTCACGAGAAGGATTTCTGGACGGCGCGCAAAATGACGCCGGCCGAGAGGATGCAAACGGTCGCGGGCCTCGACAACGGAATCCAGTCGCGGTTCGAAGTCGGCGATGAAGAGCGCAAATGGATGTCCGACGACCTCGCCAAGGTGCCGCACACGACGCCATTGCTAGTCTTCTCGCATTCGCCGCTCTACAAATATTACCACAACTGGAATTTCTGGACTGATGACGCCGAGCAGGTGCAGGCGATTCTGAAGCCGTATAAGCACGTGACGGTGATTCACGGCCACACGCATCAGATGTTGTTCAACCAGATCGGGAACATCAGCTTCTATGGGATGCTCTCGACGGCGTGGCCGTGGCCCTACGCGCCGACCGGCCTGCCGCCGCTGACGGTTCAGATGAACCGCGCTGACCCGTTCGATCAGTTTGACGGACTCGGCGACGGCCAGTTAACGGTCCGCCCCGACGGCTTGGCGGACAAGATCTATAACCTGTGGGATCGCAATCCGGTTTCGGTGAAGGCGGACTACCTGGTTTCGCACGGCAAGATCGCGCGTCCGCCCGCGCCACAGTTCGCGAGCTACTGAAACATGAAACGACGAACGATCGCATTGGCTACTGCCGCTGGATGTGCGGCGATACTCGCCGCGGTGGCGTACGCGCCGCAAGTACTTCGCGCCCAGCAAGCGCAGCCGCCACTGCCTATCCATCAACTGCCCCAAGCGAAAGACGGCGGCGTGGTCGTGATGCTCTGTGATGGCAAGACCAGCATGGAAGTCAAAGGCCTGAAGACGGGCGAGTCGATGAGCCACGCGCAGGCGGTCGAGGTCACGCGCGAGTTGATGGCGCAATGGCAGCGCGAGCATCCGAACGAGAAATGGGAGATGGCGCAGACAGAACAGTCGTCTCAGCCGGCAGCGCCGATGTCATATGCAGCCGGGCCGGGAGCAAAGGCGCCGTCGAAGGGGATGCAGCAGGGCGATACCTACGCCAGCTTCACCGATCGCGACTACAAAGTCTGGAAGAACGAGACGGACAACTTCGTCGCGGAAGGCAAAAGGATTTTCCACAGCGACAAGGAACTCGGCGGCACCATTGGCGTCAGCTGCGACATGTGCCATCCGGACGCGTCGAATACGCATCCCGAGACCTATCCGAAATACCAAGTACAGCTGCAGAAGGTCGCGCTGCTGCGCGACATGATCGATTGGTGCATCGAGAATCCCGTCAAAGGCAAGGCGCTCGATCCCAACGATCCGAAACTGCGCGCGCTCGAAGCGTATATCCTCGCGCAACGCAAAGGCGTCCCGCTGGACTACGGCAAGCATTGAGCGCTCGTACGTTCGTCGAGCGTACTTAGCTGCGATGCGTGTGTAGTCGGAGCAGCATTAACATCAGCATCATGCGATCGTTGCGCGGTTTGAGCTGGGACGTCGTTCCCGGGTCGGCCGGCATGTTGCGAAGCGCCGCTTCGCCGAAGACCTCGAACGCGGCCCGCGCACCGATACCAATTGAGTATGGTTGCGACGAAGCGACATTTGCCGGTTGCGGGTGCGCAACTGAAAACCGTCGCGACGGACTGACCACAGGGCTCCCCGAGTGAAGATCGAGCGAAACACGGTGAGAAAAACTGATATGAGGACGTGCGATCGGCGGCGTTCGCAACAGGTCGAGCAATGAATTGTTGGGCAAGACGCCCGATCGTAACGTCAGAAGCACCGACGCTGCGAAAAGCGAAACCAATGCGATCATCGCCGCGCGCCAGTCGCGCGTACCGAGATTAACTGCGGGGATGTGCGCTTGCAGTTTCATCGCGTACTCGCCCAAGAGGGAGCAAGAACTATACCTACAATAAGTAGCTTTTAGCTTCCTATGAGTATAGAATCCGCTAGTGAGCCTACACGCCGTATGAGAAGGGCCACCGCGTCAGCGCGCGCGGTAGAAGAGCCAGGCGCGCTCTGAGATTGCGGATATGTAAAAGAGTGAGATCAGAGGGGCGAGGTCGCGCACCAGCGCGCCCGGAAGTGCGGGCGGCGGTGCGATCGCGAGCGCGATTACGAGCGCATAGTTGATTATTCCGCCCCAATGACCGAGGCGGCTTTTTACCGGTCCGGTCGCGGGCGGTGCCAGCAGCATCGAATCGATCGCGTACTGGCTGAATGACAGCGCGATTAGGATAGGAATATAGAAAGGTATCGGGCCGGCGGCCGCTTCGCAGAAAAGCGCGGCCAGCACGAACGTTACATCCGCGATTCCGTCGAGCCATCGCCCGCTCCCGCTCGCGACTCCCATCCGCCGCGCGATTCGCCCGTCGATGAAGTCGCTGCCCGCTGCGGCCAGCGCGACAATCGCGAACGCCAAGCGTCCGTGATGTCCGTGCGCGGCGAGATCGATCCATATTGCGGCCAGCACGAATCTCATCGCGCTCAGGCCGTTGGGTATCTGCGCGAGGATCGCGGCGCGCGGGCCGCGGCCTTTCACTGTTTCGCTCGCGAGAGCGGAATGCTCTACAATCGATCTCTTATGCTCGGAAAAACTTCCCGCACGATTCAGATCGTCAGCCACGGCCCGTCATGCCTCGACGGTGTGATGGCGGCGGCCGCGGTGGCGCGCTTTTACGATGGTCATAAAGTCTTCACGACGCTGGCCGGCAACAACGAGGCCGACCATGTAATCCAGAACCTGACGCTCAAGTCCGAGGACGCCAGTGACGAAATCTGGATCACGGATTTGTCCTGGAACTCACCCGCGACCGGCGCGCATCTGGCGGAGCTGAGCGGGCGCGGCGCGCAGATTTACTGGATCGATCATCATCGCACCGCAGTTTCCCGCGCCGATGCCCCCGAGTTCAAGGTGCCATTCGCCGGCAAAGTGCTCAGCGAACAATATTCGGCGGCGCGGCTGACGTTCAATTTTCTCAAACGAATGGGGCGCGACCTGCCCGAGCGCCAGCGCGCCGAGTTCGAGGCCTTCCAGCCGTTCGTGATGATTGCCGACGATCACGATCGCTGGATTCACAGGATTGCCGAGTCGTCCGACTGGGCGCTGGCCGTGCAGACGCTCGGCGGGGCGTCGTCGTATCGAGAAATCCTGAAGCTGAGCGAGCCTCAGATGAGCCGCAAGCTGCGCACCGCGTTCGAGTCGGGGCAGGATGCGATGCGCCGCAGCCTCGAACTGGCCAACGCGACGATGGTCGATCGCAAGCTCGACAACGGAATCACGGTGCGGACGGCGTGCTGCTTCGGCTACAGCAGCGAAGTCGCGGCGCATCTCTACAAGGGGCAGACTCGCACTGTGGTCGCGCTGTTCGACTTGCGGAGCCAGGGCGTCAGCCTGCGACGCAGCTCCGACTGCGACATCGATTTGTCGGTCCTCGCGCAGCACTACGGCGGCGGCGGACATGCGGCGGCGTCGGGATTCGCGATTCCGGATCTGCGCCGTCTTCCAGCCGAGCGGCTCGCGGAAATTCTGGGTGACCAGCTGGAAAAGCCCGCGAGTTGAGCCGGGTCGCGCGCCCTCCCTCGACCCTCGCCCGCTTCATTTCGTCCTCGGTACTATCCTTGCGTCAAATCTGACAATTTGGCCAGATTGACCGCACGTTCATTTGACTGACTGTCCAGTTCTGCATGACAAAAGAAGATGTAATCAAGGAATACCGGGGCCGGGAGATCCTCGAAGCTGCACGGCGCGTGATGGCTCGATACGGCATGCAGGGGACCACGGTCGATCGCGTGGCCGAAGAAGCTAAGGTCGCCAAGGGCACTATCTACCTTTACTTCGAGACCAAGGACGCGCTGGTCCACGCGGCGGTGCTCGAGGGTCTGCGCGAGATGGTGGCGGAGACGATAGCGTCGGACGACCCGTCGCGGCCGGCGCTGGAGCGAATCCGCAAACTCATCCTGGCGCAGCTTCGAATCCAGGCCTCGAACCAGGACTTTCTGAAGACGCTGATCATCGGCAATTCGCTCGATATCGAGCTCGAGTCGGAGGCCGGCCGGGAATACATGCGGGTCTATGCGGGCCATCTCGACTTCGTCGCGTCGGTGCTGCAGGACGCGACGGACAAGGGCGCGATTCGGCGAATCGATCCGCAATTTGCGGCGTTCATGCTTGGCGAGATGCTGACCGGGTCGCTGCGGCGGCGCCTGCTCAAGCTGGCGTCGAGTCCGCTCGAGTCCGACGCCGAAGCCGTGGTAGAGCTTTTTCTGAAAGGGATCGCGGCGATTCCATGAAGCTGTTTTTCAGTGTTCGGTCTCTCTCCCTGCTTCGCGACCGCGCTGGGACATGGAGAATTGGTTGGCAACATTCGGCGCATCTTCGGCGTGTTCCTGCTGCTGACCTCGATTCGGATGCTGTACAAATAGATTCGTCGCCTTGCGATTCAGGATTGCGCTTACTAAGTTCGCGATGTGGACGCGGCGCTGGAAAAAGCTCTCAACCTTTTGCTCGAATCCGAGCGGGCTGGAGTGATAGCTCTCGACAAGCTTATCGCCGACGTTAAGCAAGACGAGTTGAAGAAGTTCCTGTCCGGCTCGCGCGCGATGGAACAGCGCAACGCCGAGGAACTCGAGGCTCTGATTCGCGACAACGGCGGCAAGCCGTCCAGCGGGGTCGGGCCGTTCGCCCGCAAAGTCGCCGCGCTCGAATCGATTCGCGATCGCCTGAATCTGATGTCGCGCGGCCAGGAATGGGCTGCGCGCAAGACCGAAGTCGCGCTCGCGCTCGCGCCCGTCGACGGCCCCATCCACGACTACCTGACGGCGATGGCGAATCGGCATCGCGCCGAAGTCGAATGGGGCCGCGCCGAAGTGATCCGCCTCACCTCCGCCGGCTAGCCCGCTGCGGCGGGGGCGCAGTGTCCGGAGGCGGCTCCGTTGTCGCCGCGGAAAAAAAGTAAGTTCGCTACGCGCTGCGTTTCGCGACGAAGATTTCCAGCAACGGCGGAGCGCCGTCGCTGCCCCTCCAATACACCGAGTGACCTTCAGCTCTCGCGATCGCGCTGACCAGGTTCCGCTTGCGAAGGAAATGACGCGAACTCATGCGAGCCCCTATGGGCCTTCCTTTCTGGCGCTGTGCGTTGGTCTGGCGGAGAGTGGTCGAAGGCGAGAGAAAGGCCCACAGTCAGACCGGATCAAAGTCGGGACCCGATTCATATGTCGCTCCGGACCATTTGAGTCTGGGCGCGTCCGGTGTCGTGGTCAAGGTAATCCCTAAGACTTACGTTCCTGAAGAACCGAATAAACGCGAATGCGGTTACATCAACGTTATGCCGATTGCGACTCGGCTCACGGCACGTTCGGTATCGCGTTGACGATCTTCAAGGTACGCCGAACGAAGCCCGTGAGCTCGATAACATCGAGCGCGTCGGCGTCGTCGCCGGCGGGATCATCTTCGCGGCACGCGTTGGCTTCACCTACAAGCAAGGCCTGAGGAGTTGGATATGTGTCGAAGCTGGGCGTGTCCGCCGACGACGCTGACGCGATACGCGCGCTGCCGGTTGTATCGCGCGTGGGATCCTCAAGAAAAGCCCTCGCTGCCGCACCGGCCGCCGCTCCACCCAGCCTTTCGAAGATTCTGACCTGAATATCGATCGGCGCCCGGACCGCCAGGCAAGAGCAGCACCGTCGGCACCTCGCGCATCCGCGGACCGTCGGGCCGCAATTTGGCCCCTTCGACATCGAAGAACAGCCTGCAACCGCC
>JBAWCX010000529.1:0-5343 GCA_049590495.1 Binatus sp. (SeqCode) | reverse complement strand
GGCGAAGGCATGGCGGCGGCCGCGATCGTCATGCTCGAAGCTGATTAGCGGCCGCGGGCATGAACGACGACGATGAAATCGATGAATGGTTCGACTCGATGCGTCGCGATTTCAAGCGATGGTATCTCGCCTCGGACAATCCGTGGCGTCAGTCAGGATGGGGCAGCACTCCCGAGCGATGGCGGCTCGCGCGCGAAGTGATTTTGAGCGCCGTCGAGCACAGCGGAGCGTTTCTCGACATCGGATGCGCCAACGGTCTGCTGCTCGAATGCCTCCTCGCGTGGGCCAAAGAGCGCGGCGTGGCGATCGAGCCGCATGGAATCGACCTGGTGCCCGAGCTGATCGATCTCGCACGCAATCGAATGCCTGAGTACGCGTCGAATTTCACCGCCGCAAACGCATTCAGGTGGAGGCCGCCGCGCCGCTACGACTATGTTCATTTGCTTCTGGAGTCGGCACCGCCGTCGCGGCATCGCGAATACCTTGGCCGAATCCTCGACTCGGCGGTCGCGCGCGGGGGACGATTGATAGTGAGCAATTACGGCAGCAGATCGAAGAGCGAATCTCCGATCGATGTAGCGGGATATCTAGCCGGTATCGGCTTCGCAGTCGCGGGCCGCGCCGAAGCATCGGAGCCTGACGGCTTCGTCATCACGCGCACTGCGTGGATCAGTTCCCGGCCAACCTAACCCCTAACCCCTTCCCTCACCCCAGGCGCGGACGCCGTTCCCTCTCCCGCGGAGCGGGCGAGGGTAACTTGGTACTGCAGCCGGACATGGAGGGGAAGGGGAACAAACGCGCTAGATATCATCCTCACCAGAGCCGTCGTCGCCCAAATCGCCGGTGCTCTCCAGTTCTTCGACCGCTTCATCGAACTCCGGGCCGTTGAACTCGTCGCCCATCTCCTTGCCCATCCGCTTCATCATCCGCGCGACGCTCTTCGGATCGTTCTCGTCGATGTTGCCGAGCTTCGAGGGATCGGCGAGCGACTCCATCCGCGATTCCTCGCTGCGTGGCATCGCGAACCGCGACATCAGGCGGCTCATTTTCTTTCCGCCGCAATGCGCGCAGACCGCGTCGACCTTTTCACTCACGCGCGTGGTCAGTACGCTGGTCGTGCGCCGGCACTTCTCGCAGCGATATTCGTAGATTGGCATGTCATCGGTATTGTATCCGCTGCCAGCGCGGATTTCACGGATGCGCGCTTGAATCCGCTCGAAGGGTCGGGATACTGGTCAGCGTCGAGATGAAGGTGGCGGTCGATCATTTGATTGGTATAGCTGGCATGCGTCGCGTGCGCGCCGTGTCGCGCGTCGTGCGATGAGCGAACTTCGCCTGATGTGGCGCAACACGCGGATGGTCGTGCTGTGCGCGATCTCCGCCGCGCTCTACGCCGCGGTGCTGGTGCCGTTCAAGGTCGTCCCGCTCATTCCCGGCGTCACCGAACTCCGCCCCGCCAACGCGATTCCCGTTGTGTGCTCGTTCCTGTTCGGCCCGGCCGCCGCGTGGGGTTCCGCGATCGGCAATATGATTGGCGATTTTTTCGGCGGAGTTTCGCCGGGCGACATCGCCGGATTTTTCGCGAACCTGGCCTACGGATGGATTCCGTACAAAGTCTGGGAGTTGATCGCGCGCGGCGAGAGTCCCGTTCTCCGCTCACCGCTCACAATCTTCAAGTACGTGATCGCATGCCTGGCCGCGAGCGTGCTGTGCGCCGACCTGGTCGGATGGGCCGACAACGTGCTGGTGATTCGGCCGTTCGCGATGCTCGGCAACGTGATCATTTTCAACAACATGGTGTCGGCGCTGGCGCTCTCGCCGTTCATCCTCGCGGCCGTTTACCCGCGCGTCAAAAAAGGCCGGATGCTTTACACCGACGTGATGCCGGAGGTGAAACTGAAGCCGGTCGGAATTCGCGCGTTGGGTTTCGCGGTGCTGATCGCGGGCGAGGGCGGCGCGTGGATTTGTGGAAATATGCTTTCGACCGGGTATTGGGCGCCAAAATTTCTGCCCGCGTGGATGATCGTCGCCCCGTACGACAAGCCGGTCGCAATAATCGTCGGCCCGTTCCTGCTGTTGGCGTTCGCGGGCCTGTTCATGATGTGAAAACAGACGCGCAAATTTTTCCAGTTTCTTCAGTGAATCCTAACCAGCACGCAGTGTCGGTTCAGGGAGTCACGTTCACTTATCACGGCGCCGACCGGCCCGCGCTTCGAGCGGTGAGCTTCGTGCAGGCGGCAGGCGAGACGATCGGCGTGATGGGCGCGTCCGGGGCCGGCAAATCCACGCTCGCGAAATGCCTCAATCGCATCGTGCCGGAATTCGAGGACGGCGATTTTCAGGGCGCGATCCGCATCGCCGGCGAGCCGCTCGAGCATCTGCGCGTCTGCGACGTGGCGCCCAAGGTCGGTATGGTCTTCCAGGATTTCGAGTCGCAGTTGTTCTCGACCAACGTCGCGCACGAAGTCGCGTTCGCGATGGAACAAGTCGGCATGGAGCGCGCCGAGATGGATCGGCGAATCATGCCGGCGCTGGAGGCGGTCGGGCTGCGCGGCTTCGAGCATCGCGATCCGATGTCGCTGTCGGGCGGTGAGAAGCAGCGGCTCGCGATCGCGTCGGTGTTGGCGCTGCGCCCGTCGGTCATCGTGCTCGACGAGCCGACGACAGACCTCGATCCCGAGGGGCGAGCTGAAGTATTCGAGCTGATCGCCAAGCTCCGCGCGCAGGGCTTGAGCCTCATTGTAATCGAGCACGAGTCCGAAGAGCTGCGCGCCGCGGATCGGATAGTGGTTCTGCGCGAAGGTGAAATCGCCGCGGACGGTCCGCCTTACGAAGTGTTCGCGCGCACCGAGCTGCTCAACGAATGCGGCGTGCGTCCGCCGGGCCTGGGTCACGCGCTTGAGATGCTCGGGATCGACGCCCAAGCGAAGAGTGTCGATCAGGCTTTTGAAGAAATCCTGCGAGCATATCCGCGTCTCGCCAAAACTTTGAACGAGAACATAGTCGAGTCGCCGCCGAATACCGCGGCTGCGGCCGGCCCCGCATTTATCGGAATCGAGAACGTGAGCTTCAGCTACGCGGGCGGGGCGCGTGCGCTCGATTCGATCGATCTCAAAGTCGAAGCCGGCGAATTTCTCGCGATCGTCGGTCAAAACGGTTCCGGCAAAACCACCCTGGCCAAGCAGATCGTCGGTCTGCTTCTGCCCGCCACGGGCCGCGTCACGATCGACGGCAAGGACCGCGCGCAGATGCGCCCGGCGGAGACGGCGCGCGAAGTCGCCTACGTTTTCCAGAATCCGGACCATCAGATTTTCGCCGCGACGGTCGAAGATGAAGTCGCGTTCGGGCCGCGCAACTTCGGCCTGGAGGATGGCGAAATTCGTCGTCGATGCGACGAAGCGCTCGAAGCCGTCGGCCTTCAGAACGAGCGCCAGAGCGACCCGTTCCTGCTCAGCAAGGGCGAGCGGCAACGCCTGGCGGTGGCGAGCGTGCTGGTGCTGCGGCCGCGGATGCTGATTCTCGACGAGCCGACGACCGGGCTGGACCATCGCGAGCAACTGCGCATGATGGCGCTGGTGCGCGACCTCAACCGCGCTGGAATCGCAATCGTGATCATCACGCATACGCCCTGGCTGGTCGCGGAATACGCGCGGCGCGTCGTGCTGATGCGCAAGGGTGCGAAAATTTTCGACGGCGGCGTGCGCGAGTTTTTCATGCAAGAGGAACTGCTGCGGTCGTCGTCGTTTCGGGCACCGGAAATCACCGAGCTGAGCCGGCGCTTCGGCACGTTGGCGCTGACGACGGACGAATTCGTCGCGTGGGTGAAGGAACGCGACTGATGCCGATTTATTTGTACATCGATCGCGGCACGTTCGTTCATCGGTTGCATCCCACCGTCAAGGTGTTCGCGCTGTTCGTCATGTTCTGGTCGGTGTACTGGGTGGACAATCCGATCGCGCTGCTGCCGGTCGGACTGGTCATGCTGTGGATCGCGCAGCTTACCGATTCGTGGCCGAACTTCTACCGCTTGCGATGGCTGTTCGCGATCCTGGTTTTCACCACGACGATGGCGTGGATGGTTTTCTACCGGCGCGGCGCGGTGTTGGTGAACGTGCCGGTTTTTCACGTCAGCCGGTTGTCGCTCGTGTTCGGACTAGGACGCGGAATCAAGCTGGCGGAGTTGCTGGCGGCGTCGGTGCTGTTTCTTTCGACCACCAAGATCGAGGAGTTCACCTACGGACTGCAGCGGATGCGAGTGCCGTATCGCGTGAGCTTCGCGATATCACTCTCATTCAGATTAGTCCCGCTGTTCATCGACTCGGCCGTGACGATCGTCGATGCGCAGCGGCTGCGCGGCTACGACTTCAACCAGGGCGGGCCGCTCGAGCGCGTGCGGCGCTACGTGCCGGTGGTGATTCCGGTGTTCATGGGCGCGCTCCGCAAGGCCAACAACATGGCGATGGCTCTGGAAGCGCGCGGGTTCGGATTCAGCCACGAGCCGACGACCTTTATCGAGTACCCGGTCACGCCCGCGGATATCGTCGCGTTTGCGTTTCTGATCGGGCTCGGCACGATGAATTTCATGCTCTACTGGACGGGGCTGGGCGGAATCGGTCCGTTGAAGTAGCGTACAACCTGGCCGATGCGTACTATCGGCCAATCTTTCGGTACATCAACGGGGCGTTGCAATGAGTAACAAGTCGGAACTTCTCAAACGGCCGATCGAACACGTCGATATCACGCGCGACAGCGTCGTGCCGATCGTCGAGGCGATGGGGCAGATGGCGTACAGCGCCCGCGACCTGCATCGCGCGGCGACGATTTACGATCGCATGCTGCGCGATCGCGACTGCGGCGTGATCCTGTGCCTGGCGGGTTCGCTGATCAGCGCGGGGCTGAAGCGCGTCTTCGCCGACATGATTCGCAATCACATGGTCGATGCGATCGTGAGCACCGGCGCCAATATCGTCGATCAGGATTTTTTCGAGGCGCTCGGCTTCAAGCATTGGATGGCCGAGGATCGTTTCAAGTACGGGCTCGACGACGACAAGCTGCGCGAACTGCATATCGATCGAATCTACGACACGCTGATCGACGAAGATGAACTGCGCGTGTGCGACGAAACGATTCATAAAATCACCGACAGCCTCGAACCGCGGCCGTATTCGTCGCGCGAGTTCGTCGGCGAGATGGGCAAGTACCTGGCCGAGACGGGCGCGAGGACCGATGCGAGTATCGTGCTCGAGGCGTTTCGCGAAGAGGTGCCGATCTTCTGTCCCGCGTTCAGCGATTGCTCTGCAGGATTCGGGCTCGTCGCGCATCAGGCGGCGCGTCATGGAAAGC
>JBAWCX010000528.1:0-14365 GCA_049590495.1 Binatus sp. (SeqCode) | reverse complement strand
ATCAACCCGCACTTTTAACTACCTGCACCGGCGGCGTTCCTGACAACATTCCCGTCCTTCATTATAAGAACCACTTTTTCGGTGACCCTGATATCTTCCAGGGGATTGCCCGGCACCGCGATGACGTCGGCGCGCTTGCCTGCTTCAAGGGTTCCGATTTTGGCGGCGAGACCTAGCAGTTCCGCATGCACCGAGGTGGCACTCTTGAGCGCAGCGATAGGACTCATGCCGGCCTTCACCAGCAGCCCCATCTCACGAGCATTTATGCCATGGCGGCAGACGCCGGAATCGGTGCCAAGTGCAATTGTCACTCCGATCTCTTTTGCACCGCCACCGCGCGCCTAAAATCACGGAAAAGTTGTCAGGAACGCCTACCGCTGAGGTAGTTCGCGATTCCGACCAGCAGGATACCGATGCCCGCAATTCCGAAGGCCTGCCACAGCGGCAGCCATTCGTGGAGCAGCAGTATCCCTGCGCACACAATGCATACCCCACCGCAGATCATCACTGCAACTACAGTTAGAGTAGCTATTGCACTAGCTAGTCGCGTCTCCAGTGCCGCGCCCATGCTGGTTTCCAACATGTGGGCCTCGGACTGCAGGATGCGCGTTATGTCGTCCACTGCCCTGCCCACCAACGTCGGCCAATCCTGCAGGGTCTCCGGCGCGCCGTTAGCGGTATGCGACTGTTTTTCTGTCATAGGATCAGCCATGGCTCTCGTGTTCGCCGGATTTTAACGCTCGTCGTTTGAACCGTGCTTTGAGACTGCGAACCCGAGCATCGCCGCTATTACGACCGGACCCGCGCCGCGGCTGTTGACGATCGAGCCGAACAGAAAGCCCAAGGCTCCGGCTATCAATGAGGCCCCGACCGGATGGCTCTCGATGACGTGGTCGGGACGCATCTCGGCTTCGGTGCGTTCAACCTTGTCGTTGACCTCAGTCAACGTGTCGCGCAGGTTTTGGCGCGCGTCGTCGCGTTCAATCTGAATCGCCGAAATCTGTTCTTCCGTTGTCGTGGTTTCCATTGCGATGGCTTTCCCTGCGAGCTTTTGCGCGGTCCGCGTTTTGGTTGTCGCTATTGCCGCTGACGAGGCCGACGATGAAACTGGTGACTGCCCCGCTCAGTGCGATTCGTCCCACTGTCGTCAGAAGCGCCAGTCCGATGCGGCTGCGGGCTCCGCCGCCGAAGATGAATCCAACGCCACCGGCGATAGCCAGCGACGTCAGCGGTTCTTCTCTGATATATTCGGCGATGTCCCGATCGCGCCGACGCCGCCTCTCATCCGCATCGGAGATGGCCTTTGCTGAACTATTCACTTTCTCACCGTCCTTGCGCTCCCGCTCAGGAAACACGCCGGACGATCTGAGCGGCGACGTAGCCGACCGCAAACGCGACTGCGATTGCGAGCCACGGTTCGCGGCCCACGAACTCGCGCAGGTCCAGATCAATTCCCTTGTCCTTGACGAACTGCTGCGCCGCGTCGTAGCCGTCCTTGATAGCCTCGCTGGCTTTGTCGGCTGCTTGACGGCCCTGATCGACTGCGCTTCGGACGGTAGAATTTGCTGTGTCTTCGAATGTCATTCTGTTGCCTCCAAGCTCTCGGGTTGCCTTGTATGATTGTTTGTCTATTCCAGTTAAAAAGCCGAAGATTTGGCGGGCACCGCGGGAGGGAGGAGTCTCCCGGATGCCCGCCGGCATCTTAAGTCCGCTCGCGGCTATGCGCTTTAAGCGAACCGTCAGATGTTAAGACCGCCGTTGACGAGCCAGACGACCAACACGATCATGAGCACCAGCATCAACAGGCCGCCCGGATCTCGGGCGCCGTGATGATAGGTTCTGTATCCGCCGCCGCCTCCGAATAGAATCAGCAAGATGATGAGAATCAATAACATCGTGATTTACCTCTCTAACTCAGTCGACAACTGCTAATGCCATGTCAGTTGATCAGTTACCCCGGTTACGCCTGGGGCAGCAGCCGCAATATCGCCGGCATGCTTTGCGTCCCTGGCCGACTTAACCACACCGCTCAATAGGATCTTGCCGTGATCGCAATCGACCGCAACGAGATAACCGTCGCCAACACCGTCATGGGCAAGCGCGCTCTTGACCTCGGTAATCAGCAGAGCGTCATTCGCGCGTTCAGCCGGGGAGTTGTAATGATGCTCCGCCTTGACGTTCACACTGTCGTTCTCGCGTGACGCAGAGTTCGAGGAGTCGGTAAAGCCAGGGTCGGAGCGTGCATCGCCAGCAAGCAATCCGCCGCCAATCAAGAGTGCGATCGCGAGTGTCGCGACGGCTGTTCTTTTTCGATTGCGTCTATTTCGCATTGCGTAATTCTCCCAAGGCCGCGGTCAGTTGCTGGGAGTCACCGTTGTGGATTCGCTGTGATGAGAACTCGAGCTGTCTACCGTCCCGCCAGTGCTCGACTCACTCGAATCGCGTGACTTGTCGACCGACGTGCTGGTGGTTGTAGTGGGAGGAATCACCTGTACCGGCGGGGCCTGCACGACGACTTGGGCGGGCGCGGCGGCGGGGACATAAGTGGTGGAATCAACTTCCTTGGTGGTGCTGCCGCATCCGGCAACGCAAGCCAAGGCCGCAACACCTACTACGCTGATAGCAATTCGCTGGATTGAATTCATTTCTTTAGTTCTCCCTCGGACGTTAGGTTGTAAGTTTTGTGATTGATGCGCGATACGCCTGTCTAAGGCGTATCGCCCCGCCATTATTTCTTTGCTTCGCGCACCGCGCCCTCATGACCACCGCCCTGGTGACCACCGCTCTCATGACCGGCGCTCGCCTGCCTGTTCTGTTGAGGCTGCTGACGAGACGAGTGCTGCTCGTGGGTCGCCTGCTGATGCTGGGCCTGCTGCGGACGCTCCTGCTGCTGACGCGTAGCCTGCTGATGGCTGGCATGCTGATGGCCGGCCTCCTGCTGATGAGTCGCCTTATGCTCGTTACGAGTAGCCTGCTGCTGATGCGTGGAGTGCTGCTCGTTGCGAGTGGCCCGCTGCTGATTATGAGTCGCTTGCTGCTGATTGTGAGTAGCCCGCTGCTCGTTGCGAGTAGCCTGTTGCTCGCGCGACGCCTGCCGTTGGCGGCTCGCCTCGTTGCGCTGATTGGTTGCGGCCCGCTCATTCACCCGCGTCTGCTGCTGACGCGACGCCTGCTGCTGGCGACTCGCCTCGTTGCGCTGAGTGGTTGCCGCCCGCTCATTCACTCGCGTCTGCTGATCGCGCGACGCCTGCTGCTGCCGATTCGTCTCGCTGCGCTGACTGGTTGCCGCTTGCTCATTCACTCGGTTCTGCTGATTCGAAGCCTGCTCGCGACCCCGCGCACTTCCCTCGTTCTCGGTCCGCATCACAGCCCGGTGATCATTTGGCTCCGTGTGATTCGCCCAGTTGCTGTGTTGGCTGATCCAGTTGGGATGGTTGGCGGAAACCCAGCTCGGGTTCTGGTTGTACCACCATTGGCCGTAGTGCCAGTTGTGCTGCCCGTCATAGGCGCCGTCGGTGTTACGCCAATCCGGATACCATGAAATCCAGTTAGGATGATTGGCGTAGAAGAAGTCAGGATCGTTCTGATGCCACCAGTAGGCGTCTTGCCAGGTGCCGTTGCTCTCATAGTCGCCATCCTGGCTTTGCCACAGCGCGTCCATGACGGCCCATTCCGGATGATTCCGGTAGAACCACATGATGTCGTGCCGATGCCACCATCTTGCGCCTCGCCATTGGCGACCATTGTCGTACGCGCCCCATCCCGCTTCTCCGGGTCCTCCGTAGTAGCCCTGTCCTTCGTAGCCGGGGCCGGGGCCGTACTGCGCAAACGACGGCGCCGCGATCGCGAGCGCCAGGATTGTGCCTGACAACGCAATCGTGTTTCTCAGTCTGTTTTTGAATTTCAATGACATAAGAGTAATCCGTGAGACTGGGGTCGTCCCGCGCGGACCTCCTCGAGCCTTAGAGATGTCGATTTGACGATGGTCTAGCGAAACGTGGTCGAAGGCGAGCGGAAAGACCACTGTCGGGCTGGATCAGAGCCGGACTCGAATCTATATCGATTCCGACAAGTTGATAGTATACTAGTAATCCCGAATTAGTAATCGCAGAAACACTAGTGATGTGCTTCGAAGAACGAAATACATAGTCACTTTCTAACTCTATCGCTTCTGATGAATTTGGCTTCCGCGCGTTTGGATGAGGCGGGGACGGGAGCTAACTGTTTGCGATGAACATTCTCGAGCATGAGTATGATTAAGGCCTGGATCTAAGTCCAGCCAGAGTCGACATATACAGACCGACTAATTGAGCCGGCCTTAGTCCTACCTTTTCTGATAGAGACCGCCTGCGACCAGCACCAACCCCACGATTAGTGACGCGCCACTGAGAATGGGCGGTATCGCGTGTGAGGTTGGCTCGTTTGCTTGAATCTTGAGATCGCCAAGCGTAACAACGTTCTTCGTCTGATTGGTGGTGAATACCGGCGACGCAATCGCGAGGAGGCCAAGCAACGCGAGAATTGCACCAATCATTACTATGGGTTTCATTTTGCCTCCGCCTCTAATTTCTCATCGAATGATCAAAGTTGTTGGGGTCTCGCCGTGCATTCGTTCGCGCCAATTCATGCGGCTGCCCTGGTTGCCAGTGCGAGACGGCTTGAGCTTGCACTTGCTGAGTTTGCCAGCATTTTCCCGGCAGCATCCGCAACCAAGGTGGCCAACGCGAACACAAACAAAGACAGCAGAACTGCCAACCACACTTCGCTCCAGGCCACAGTAACCGCGAGGCTTCCGATCTGTCCCGATAGCAAGTGCAGCCCGGTTTGAGAGTCCACTACAAAAACGCTCACCGGATTCATCACGTGTGACAGGAAAGTGAGGTATAGCCAGTACACATCGAGCATCACGAATCCGCACAGAATGCTAAATCGCGACAGCCCGTTTCTTGACGTTACATTCACACTGGAATCCGAACGGATCGAGTCGGACAGGCTTTCAGCAGAGCACTCCATGACGGACCTCCTCGAGCCTTGATTTTCTGATTATTTGCTGCGGTCTAGCGAAACGTGGTCGAAGGCGAGCGGAAAGGCCACTGTCGGGCTGGATCAGTGTCGGAACTCGAATCCTATACCGATTCCGACTGGTTGATAGTATATTTAGTAATTCGGAATGTCAAAATGATTAGGCGAAGTAATACAAATGGAGTGCTCAGGAGAACTAATCAATTGAATATATCTTGATTAGTCATTTTACTATCCACAACGATTGCGCGGATCACCCAAGTATAATCCGCACTCGATGCGTGGCGCGGTCGTCGGCGAGTGCGATTTGCGCGGGGCGCTGCGCGAGCGCCTTGCCGTCGAGTTCCACGCTGGTCACGCCGCGACTTACGGCGCGTGGGTTTTCGACCGCGATTTCGTAACTCGTCGCGCCGTATCGATAGACAATCTCGAAGCCCGGCCACTTGCGCGGGATGCACGGGTCGATCAACAGCGTTTTGCCGCGGAGACGAAAGCCCGATATCCACTCGATACCTGCGCGATACATCCATCCTGCGGAGCCCGTGTACCAGGTCCATCCTCCGCGTCCGACGTGGGGCGGCATCGAGTAGATGTCGGCGCATGCGACGTACGGCTCGACTTTGTAGCGAAGGATTCCGGCGCGAGTGTTCGCATGGTTGATAGGGTTCAATAGCGAGAATAGTTCGTTCGCCTTGTCGCCATCGCCAAGCATCGCAAACGCGATGACGGACCACAGCGCCCCGTGAGTATATTGTCCGCCGTTCTCCCTGATGCCGGGCGGATAGCCCTTGATATAGCCGGGGTCCAGCGGAGTGTGGTCGAACGGTGGCGTGAATAGCAGCACCAGGCCGTCCTCGCGTTTGACCAGGTACTCGTCAACGGCGGCCATCGCGGCGGCGGCGCGGTCCGGACTGGCGGCGCCCGAGATCACGCTCCACGATTGCGCAATCGAATCGATTCGGCATTCGATATTGCCGGCGGAGCCGAGCGGCGTCCCGTCATCGAAGTAGCCGCGTCGATACCAGTTGCCGTCCCATCCGTCGCGCTCGAGCGATTCCGCCAGCGCCGTTGTGTGACTCCGCCACGTCGAAGCGCGCGCGCCCTCGCCGCGAATATCCGCCAGTGGCGCAAACGCCATGAGCGTCGCGTACAGGAACCATCCGAGCCAGATACTCTCGCCCTTGCCCGCTTCGCCAACGCGATTCATGCCGTCGTTCCAATCGCCCGACCCGAACAGCGGAATTCCGTGGATGCCAACCGCGAGGCTTTGGTCGAGTCCAAGAGCGCAGTGCTCGAAGATTGTGCCGCGCTGCTCGGAGACAGTGGGCTGAAAAAACGATTCAACCTCGCCCGCGTGGAGTTCCGGCCCGTCAAGGAAGGAAACCGTTTCGTCGAGGATGCCGGCGTCGCCCGTCACCTCTATATAATGAGCGACCGCGTACGCCAGCCAGACGCGATCGTCCGCGACACGGGTGCGAACGCCCTGTCCCGCGGGCGGCAGCCACCAATGTTGCACGTCACCGGCGACGAACTGACGCGCCGCCGCGCGCATGAGATGCCCCCGCGCCAGCGCAGGCTGTGCCACTATCAACGCCATAACGTCCTGGATTTGATCGCGAAAGCCATACGCACCACTCGCCTGGTAGAAGGCCGATCGCGCCCACACGCGGCACGCAAGCGTCTGGTACAGCAGCCATCGATTGAGCATGACGTCCATCGAGCGTTCGGGAGTCTTCACCTGAACCGTGCCAAGCAAGTCGTCCCAGTAGTGCGTGACTGCGGTTAAAATCGCGTCGAGGCCAGCGTCGCGATATTTTTTGATCGTGGCAATCGCATCGGTCCTGCTCGCCGCCTCGCCGAGGAAGAAAACGACCTCGCTCTCCGCGTTGGGCCTGATGGAGATCGTCGTTTGCAGCGCTGCGCACGGATCGAGCGCGGCTCCTACTTTGGCGGACAGCGGCCTGCTTCCGGCGAGCGCCGCGGGATTTTCGAGCGTGCCGTTGCGGCCGAGAAACTCGGTCCTGTCCGCCGTCCACGAGGTTTGCCGGCCGCTCAGGTCTGCGAACGCGATTCGGCTTCCGTACTCGATGGTGAAAGAGTTGCGCGCGAGTATCGCGTGAGTCTCGGGCTCGATCTCGGTGACAATGTATGGGGCGGAGGCGCCGCGCGAAGTGCCCAGCACCCACTCCACGTAGGCGGTGATCGACAAACGGCGCGTGCGCGCCGAAAGATTTCTGATCTTCAGGCTGGAAATCTTTATCGAGTCGTCCAGCGGAACGTACTGCGTCAACTCGAGCGAGATTCCGTGCGAGGCATGCTCGAAGATGCTGTAGCCGGCGCCGTGGCGAACTACGTACGGCGCGCCATCCTCGCGGATCGGGAGCGCGGTCGGTCCCCACAGCTCGCCGGTATCCAGGTCCTGAACGTAGAGCACCTCGCCGGGACGGTCACTAACCGGATCGTTCGACCATTGCGTAATCTGATGCTGCTGGCTGTTGATTGCCCACGTGTAGCCGCTGCCTTCGACAGAGACCTGGAAGCCAAACGACGGATTCGCGATCACGTTGATCCACGGCGCCGGCGTCCATTGCCCCTCGCCGAGAATCGTTACGTACTCACTGCCGTCCGCCGTGAATCCTCCAAGGCCGTTGAAAAATTCGATCTCGCGCCGCGGCATCGCGATATTCGGCCGGTGTATAGCCGGGATGCGTCGCGGGGGCGGGCCTGCCGCCGGCTCGAACACCTCCAGCCGTTTGACTTGCTCGGACAAGGTCCCGCGCCGGCTCAGCAGAACCGCCCGCGCCGCGGTTTGGAGAACGTTGCGTAGCTCGGTCGAAACCAGGTCAGCGCGCAGCACGAATACATTTCCGCATGCACCTTCTCCGTCCGACGATTGTGTTGGGACGCTCCGAACCATGCCCTCGAGCGCAGCCTGCAGTTCTTGATGGTATGACGGCGGACGCTCGTTCAGGATCACTAAATCGACGCACAGACGTTTCATCCGCCAGTATTCATGGGCGCGCACCAGCTCGCGCACGATCTCCAGATCTTCTATCTCATCGATCCGAACCAGTACGATGGGCAGATCGCCGGAAATCCCGGCGGGCCAGAGTTTTGATTGTCCGCCCTCGCCACGCTTAAGCATGTCGGACGAAGGCCGGAGCGTCGGATCCGAGTAGAGCACACGATTGGCGATGCGCTGAAAGAGATGCGCCTCGTCGGCGTCAACGCTCAGGTGATGCAGCTGCACTTGCGCCTGGGTCCACGCGAGCGTCACCGCGCGCTCGAATGCGTTCGAGTCGTGATGCTTGTCAACCAAGTCGAGCGCTTCTGCCCGCGACGGCGCCACAATAGTCCAGAACGCGACACGCGCCGTCGCTCCTGCTGGAATTCGCAGCCGCCGGCGAATGCTGAAGATCGGATCGAGTACGGTGCCGACAGTATCCGAGAGCGGTCGCCCGTCGATCACCGACACGGCATCGCGCACATCGCGACCGCGGCCAAGAAATCGCGCGCGATCGGTCTCGAACTGTATCTCGCCGACCGATTCTCCTTCGGCCACCGCCAGATGCGCGGCCCAGACCGCCGTGTCGGTTGGCGAGCGCAGCCGCCGCGTCGCCAGAATCGCGCCGACTTCGGCGTCGAACTCCGTCTGCACGAACATCTTGGAGAACGCCGGATGCGCGCTGTCGGCCGCCTCTGTCGCCAGCACGATTTCCGCATACGAGGTCACCTCGACTTCGCGCACGCGGTTGCCGAGATTCGTGATCGAGACGCGCCGCACTTCGGCGTCGTCCTCGGGCGACACCGCGACTTCGAGCGTCGTCGTCATGGTGCCGTCGCGCCGGACGATTACCGCGCGGTCCTCGGAAAACTCGACTTCGTAACTGTCCGCCTCGACGCCCGACGGCTGGAATCCCGCCGACCAGACCTTGCCGCTGTTCACGTCGCGAACGAAAATGTACGTTCCCCACGAATCGCAGGTCACGTCCTCATGCCATCGCGTTACCGCCAGGTCGCGCCAGCGGCTGAAGCCCGAGCCGGCCGCAGTGATCATCACGGTGTACTTGCCGTTGGACAACAGATGCGTGCGCGGAATCAAATCGTGCGGCGAATGGAACCGGCGAATCGTCGGCGGAGCGATCTCGCGAACATTTGCTTCCGCCTTGACCTCTTCTGCCCGCGGACGCGCCACCGCAACGTCGCGCGGCGTTCGCTCCTGCAGCAACAACTCGGTCGCCTGGATGATGGGCTCGGCATGGAATCGCGACCGCATCGCGCCGTCGTTAAGCGCGTCGGCAAGTGCGACCAGCGTCATGCCCTGGTGATGCGCCATGTATGCGCGCACGATTGCGACGTTTTCGCCTTCGGGCACGCGCGAGGGCGTGTAATCCAACGCCTCATACCAGCCGAAGTGGCCGAGGCCGCCCGCATCCAACAGCCGCGAGAAATTTTGCGCCGCGGCCTCGGGATCGACCATCGCCGCCAGCGCCGTCGCGTAAGGAGCGATCACCGCGTTCTCGCTCAGCCCGCGCTTCAGTCCGAGTCCGGGCACACCGAAATTCGAGTACTGATAGGTGAGCTCGAGATCTCGCGCGTTGTACGCGGACTCCGAGACGCCCCACGGCATCCCAAGCTCGGCGCCATACTTCATCTGTCGGCGCACCACCAGCCGATTGGTCTGCTCGAGCAGGCTGCCGGCAGGCGCGCGCATCACCAGCGACGGCATCAGGTACTCGAACATCGATCCCGACCACGAGATCAGCGCCGAGCCGCGGTCGACCGGCGTCATCGCGCGTCCCAGCCGAAACCAGTGCCTTGACGGAACTTCCCCCTTCGCGATTGCGACGAAACTCGCCAGCCGCGCCTCGGAAGCAAGCAAATCGTAGCAGTTGGGATCGAGGCTCCCGTCAGTGACTCGATAGCCTATCGACAACAGTTGGCGCGCGGGATCGAGCAGGAAGTCGAACTTCATCGCGTCGAACATGCTGCCCGCAGTCGCGGCGAGTTCCGTCAGCCGCCGTTCGAGCGCCTTGGCCGCGCCGCCCGCGCGCGCGACCGCGACACGATCTAGCGCGGAGTCCCGGCTCGCCGGCGCGTCATTGTATAGATCCGGCAGATCACCCAATGCTGGCATCGAGTCGAGCGTCCATGGCTTCAGCAACTCGATGTCGCGTTGATGACTCCGGATGCACGCTCGAAGCGCCTCCGCCCATGCGAGCACGTCGGCGGCAGCAGGGTCGCCGCGCTCGAGAGTCAAGGTGCGCGCGATGTCGTTGACCGAATCGCTGTGAGCCGCGAGTTCCACCAGCCGCGCCGTCAGTTCCACCGCGGTCCGCGGTTCCAACTGAATCAACGGCGTCATCGCATCGAGCGCTTCCTCGAGCTGCTTTGGCGTGACGGTGTGGCTGCGCCGGTCGCCGCCGAGCGCGCCGAGCGACTCGCGAACGAGCGCGATCGAATCCGCGATTCCCACGAGCCCCTGTTTGTCGAAAACTGGCGACGCGATCATCTCGCGGCACGCGTTGCCCAGTGCGAGCAGATGCCCCGCCAGATTGCCGCTATCGACCGACGACACGTACCTGGGGTCCAACGGCCGCAGGTCTCGCGTGCCATACCAGTTGTAGAAGTGCCCGCGGAACTGCTCCATCCGCTTCATGGTGTCGAGCGTCGCGCCCAAACGCTCGACGGTCTCGTGCGTCCCGATCCAGCCGAAGTCGTGAGCCGCGATCACTGACAGAAGGTACAGGCCAAGGTTGGTGGGCGAGGTTCGATGCGCCAGCACGGGCTTCGGGTCTTCCTGAAAATTGTCGGGCGGGATCATGTTGTCTTCCGCCGCCACGAACTTCTCGAAAAAACGCCACGTGCGCCGCGCGCTCAGCCGCAACGCCGTCGTGTCGGCGAGCGAGAGCGGCTTCGTGCCCTCAAGCGAGGGCGGCAGACTTGCCCATCGCGCGATCGCCGGCGATAACATCCACAAAACCACAAATGGGGCCGCGATTAGTCCGCCGCCGCGGCCTGCCCATGCGACGAATCCGGCAATCGCGATGCCGAGCGCCAGCCCTCCGCCCATCGTCGCGTAAAAGCCGCGCACGTCGAGGCGCGTCGTGCGTTTCGCCTGCGCCGCTGTCGTCCATTCGAGCAGCAGTCGATGACTCACGTACACGCGGTACAGCGTTCGCGAAATTGCGTCAGTCATCAGCCACGCCTGATGTGCCAGCAGAGTCAGCATCATGGCGAGCTGAGAGAGGCCGACGATCAGGTCGATGCCAACCGCGCGAATATGACTTCGCTTGGAGATGTCGCGACGCCGCGGGATGACTCCAGTCACAAACGGGAGCATCGGCGCCGTCGCGATCGTCGCGACGATGAACGCGGTCCACATCGCAGCGGTCGCCGGCGGCAGCGTCCATCCCGCTACCAACGACAACAACACGAAGGGCGCCGACAGCGTGCGGCGCAGGTTGTCGATCATTTTCCAGCGCCCGAGCGGCGGCATCGACGAGCGTGCCGCGTCCGGGTCGGAATGCCCGCGACCAAGAATCCACGGCAACAGTTGCCAGTCTCCGCGGGCCCATCGATGCTGCCGAGCGGCCGCCACGTCGTACCGCGATGGAAACTCCTCGACCAATTCGATGTCGGAGGCCAGTCCCGAGCGGGCGAAAGTTCCTTCGAAAAGATCGTGGCTCAGGAGCGTGTCGTCGGGAACGCGGCCCGCAAGCGCGGTCTCGAAAGCGTCCACATCGTAGATTCCTTTGCCGCTGTAAGAACCTTGATCGAGAAGGTCCTGGTAAACGTCGGAAACTGCGAATGCGTACGGATCGATTCCGGCGGCGCTCGAAAATACGCGCTGAAAAACCGACCCGTCGCGCCCGGTCGGCAATGAGGCCGTGATTCGCGGCTGAAGAACTCCGTGACCTTCGACTACGCGGCCGAGCTGCTCGTCGAATCGGGGAGCATTCAGCGGATGCGCCATTTTGCCGACCATCCGCTTCGCGGCGCCGCGCGGCAGGCGCGTGTCGGCATCGAGTGTGATCACGTAGCGCACGCCGTCGGGGACTGCCGGCGGATGCCCGTCTGGCGCGACGAACGTTGTGTCTGTAACGCCGCGCAGCAATCGATTGAGCTCGTGCAGCTTGCCGCGCTTGCGCTCCGAACCCATCCACACGCCTTCAGCTTCGTCCCAGACGCGCGTGCGATGGAGTAACGAAAATCTCGCGCCGGCCGGACCCGGTCCGTGACGTTGGTTCAGGCGCGCGATTCCCACCGTCGCTGCCGCCAGCAGGTCTTCGTCGCCGACTGCGGTTTCTGTTGCCGAGTCGATCCAGTCCGACAAGAGTGCGAAATACAGCTCGCCGTCCGGACTCGCCAGGTAATGAACCTCGAGACGCTCGATCTGCTCATCGATCTCGGCACGCGTAGTCAACAGAGTCGGCATCACGACTATCGTGCGCAGACTCGGCGGCACGCCATCATGAAGCTCAATCGCGGGAATCATGGCGGGGCCGATGACCGTCGTGACGGCTCGATTGACCAACGCGACTGCGGCCTCCATCGCCGGAATTATCGCGAGCATCGCGAGAATGATACGGGTCCATTCACCGACGCGCGCGTCAGCAATCGCAAGCAAACCGCACTCGACGATTACCGCAGTGACTACCGCGATCGTGCCGAGGTATCCCTTGATTCCGGCAGCCTTGTTGGCGCGAGCGATCCAGTCGCCGACCGGCGCTCGAAATCCGAGCTTCGCTTCGAGCGCGTGACGTCCCTCTGAAATCAGGTAGAAGCCCGGATGATGCTCGCGACGCGCCTGCACGCCGTCGTTAGGCTTTTCGGCCTCCGCATTTTTCGCCGAATCAATCGCGCTTTGTGCGACCTCGATTTCGGTGTGACCCGAACCTCGCGCGAGTTTTTCGATCGCATGCCGATAGCGATCGCGCGTCGCAAAATCCATCGCAGCGAAGTCGCTGTCGGCGCGCAGCACTGCGTCGACCGCGCTAACGCTCTCGAAGAAATCCGCCCAATCGACCGCCGACATCAGGCGCATGCTGGTGATGCCGTTGCGCACCGTCACGTTCATCGCGCCTTGCCCCTGATGCACTTCGCGGACGATTTCGTCGGCCGTAGTTCCCTGCGCCGCCAGCCGCTGGTCCAGCCAATCCAGCGCCGGCGTCACCTTGGTATCCTGGTCGCGCAGGCGTTGAACGAGCTGCACTGCGAATTCCGCCGGAACCGTTGAATGATCGAAATCCTTGAACACGACCTCCGCCGTTTCCGCGTCGCGGCCGTTTGCTCCCAGCAGCCGGTCCGCCAGCAAGTCGGCTGTGTGGCGTTCCACGCGGCACTGGCCAATCCGCTCAGCGGCGCGCCGCAGGTTTTCGACCAGCACGATCCGAAGCGTGATCGCGACCGCCCACAGCTCGCCGATCGTCAGCGGCTGCACGCGCTGGTAGGCCTGCACGAACCTGGTCAGCGTCTGCGTATCGAAGTAGCTGTCGGTATGCGCGACATAGGCCCACGCGATCCCGAACACACGCGGATATCCTTCCAGCGGACCCTCGGCGAGCTTCGGCAGTTGCCGGTAGAATCCTCGCGGAAGGTCGTCGCGAATTTCGCGAATCTGCTCTTCGACGACGTGAAAATTGTCGACCAGCCACTCCGCCGCCGGCGTGATCGCGCGCTCCTCGCGGATTGCGCCCGCGATGCTGCGATATGCCTCCAACAATACTCGGCCATTCTCGCTCACGCGCGACACGATCGGCCTCCCGCGACCGGGATGGGCCGTGACGCGCTGCGCAACCGCCAGCGTCTCGCCGTGCTGCTCAAGGCGTTCGACGCTGAACAGTTCCGCCCGGATAGGTTCGTCCGTATGCGCGAAACCGGGTGCCGGTTCCTTGAGCGTGCGAAAAAATAACAGACCCAAACTTCCCTCTCGATCCGGGCGACCCGGCCCCAGGATGAACTGAACGCGAACTGCGCAGAATGAAGAGCGCAGCCAGATGCGGCGAACGATAACGTTACTGCATCATTCACAGTATCAGAACGCCAACGACAATCATCGGCATGAAGCTGGTCCGATCTACCTATCTCACGTCAGGATGCCGCGCGCTGCTGCTTCTCGAAATTCTTCAATGACGAGGCGGGACTTGCCGCCGCGTGGACGGGAAGCGATAATGCATCTTCCCCGGTGGACGCATAGCTCAGCCCGGTTAGAGCGCTTGCCTCACATGCAAGAGGTCCCTGGTTCGAGTCCAGGTGCGTCCACCAAATAAATCAGCTATCGGTTTGCGCGCGCGGTTGGCTTGTCGCTCACGGTATAGACCTGGCCGGCGCGCATGTAGAG
>JBAWCX010000527.1:0-7542 GCA_049590495.1 Binatus sp. (SeqCode) | reverse complement strand
GCCGATATTGACGGCGAGATCGAAAGTCTTGGCAGCGACGGCGGCCGGCAATTGCGAAAATCCGAAACGCAGCCACCATTCGCGCCAGTAAATTTGTATGGCTGCGTCGCGCGTGAGCGTCGCGATGTCGAGCCCAGGATGCGCTCGCGCGGAAATTCCGAATTTGGTGGCGCCGCCCGCGTCGGCGGGATTCGACGAGTAGCCGCCCTCGTTGGCGAGCACGCGTTCGACGGCGATTAAGAATTCCGGGCTGTACGCGTCAGCGTTGATTGATCGGTCCACGTTTCAATCGCTCGGCGATCGGCGCGGACGTTGCGGGTGACTCAGCAGCGGGAGCTTCGGGGGTGCGCTGCAGGGCGAGGACCTTGTAGACGTAGCGCTCGGTGCATCGGAGTTCGTGCGCGATGCGCGAGATGCTGACGTGGTCGGCGCGCATCGCGACGATACGCACGCGGCGGCGGTTGTGGCTGCTGGTGGACGGGACCAGGATGCGCTCGCCGCCGAACACGCGCGCCATCGCGAAGGCACCGATAAGGCCAATCGAGCGCGCGATCTGGTCGCTGGGCGAGGGTGCGGCGGGGACATACAAGCGGCGGCCGCCGAAGTCGGCGACGATCTTGTCGGCGGCGTCGCCACCGACCGAATGATCGATCAGGTCGTAGAGCGTGGGACGCACGGCGTCGGCAAAGGGATCGAAGCGCGGGACCGGCGCGGCGGCGCGCTCGAGCGAGGGCATCCCGTTGGGAACGGCGTTCATAAGCCGTACGCATCGCGCAGATTGGAAGGAATCGCGCCGATATTGCGATCGCGGTCGTAAACCAGCCGCCAACTGATCTCGACGTTGTCGTGAACGCAGCTTCGGCACAGGCCGTGATTGCGAGTTACGTCAGCCTGCGTGGTGATTTCGTGACACCACATACAGGCCGCGGGCCGGCTAGCAACGGTGGGACGGACTGGCGAGGTCGCGGGTTCCATAAATCCTCCGCGCGAAAAGAAAACTCGTAGCGGCAGCGGGCACGAGGTCGCGAACTGAGGTAAAAGTGTTCAGGCGGCGGGAACGGTCGGCGGCGAGCAATCGGGGGTGAGAGGTCGGAGGCATCGCGCGGTGACAGGGAGACAGCGAGCGCGCATCGGGGGGCGGGGGATTGGGCCTGAGTTGAGAGTGTTTGGCTTGTGGCGAGATCATGCTCTTTATGAATCTTATTTCACATTAGGAGATTTATGTCAACTACAGTGGTTGACGCCGCTTTTCGTTCGCGGCTGACGCAGGTGATTCAGTCGTTCGGATCGGTGGTGGCGCTGGCGACGGCAGTCGGGGTGTCGGACAACGCAATCTACAAATGGCTAGCCGGGCGGGGACAGCCGAGCGTCGCGAACCTGGTGGCGCTGGCGCGCGCGGGGCGGGTATCGCTCGAATGGCTGGCGACGGGGGCAGAGTCCGCGCAGACGGCGCAGGCAGTCACGCGCGCGGTCGAAAGCGGCGACTTCATCTTCATGCCGCGGAACCGGATTCGATTTTCGAGCGGGCGCGACGGACTGCTCAGCAGCGACCAGGTGGTCGATTCGATCGCGTTCCGCGCGGACTGGGTCAAGCGAGCGCTCAACACCGAGTCGCGCGACTTGATCCTGATCGAGGTGGTGGGCGACTCGATGGCGCCGACGGTCGAGGATTCGGACTTGATACTCGCCAATCTGGCGGAGCCGCGCTTTCGACAGGACGGGATCTACCTGTTGCGGCATGAGAGCGGGCTTACGGTGAAACGAATCCAGCGGCGTCCCGACGGCAAGCTGCTGGTGCGCAGCGACAATCCGAAATACGAGGCGATAGTGGCAGCCAACGTGAAGATCATCGGGCGAGTCGTCTGGATTGGCGGACGCGTGTGATGGGCTCAACGAGAGTCGGCGGGAGTGACGCCGAATTGAGTGATGAACAGAGCGCACGCAATCATCGCGAGCCCTTTAAGGAACATCGAGACGTTGACGGCGCGCATCACGGGGTCGGCCAGCGTGAGCATCGCGGTGCCGTGCACGACGATCGTCACGGGGATGAGAAACAGGACGATGAGCCAGGCGCCGAGGCGGGGACGATAGTTGAACAGGATTAGCGCGGCGCCGGCGAGCTCGACGACGGCGGAAATCGCGACCCAGAACGCGCGAAATGGAATCGGCGCGGGCATCAGATCGATGTAAGCCTGCATCGACGTGAAATGCGTGATGCCCGAGAGCACGAAAATCAGCGTGAACAGGATGCGCGCGGTGACACCGATGGCGGGACTGAGGATCTTGAGATCGCTTTCGTTGGTTCGCATTGTCGTGGAACGATAGTGGATTGGCATCGGCTGTAGAAGAGTTTTTCCCTTTCGGCGTTTCCGGACTATGATTCCGGCGTGGGATCGCGAACTGACAAAGATGCGGACGAGATGCGCGCCGATCTTGCGGAGGTGATCGGGCGGCATGAGGCCGGCCTCGACGCGGCGCGGCCCGACGCTGCTGCGCGCCGGCGCAAGACTGGTCAGCGGACGGCTCGCGAGAATATCGACGAGTTGTGCGACGCGGGCACGTTCGTCGAATACGGACCGATCGTCGTTGCCGCGCAGCGCCGGCGGCGCACGATCGACGACCTGATCAAGAACACGCCGGCCGACGGGCTGGTCACCGGGCTTGCGACTATCAACGGAAATCTTTTCGGCGCAGACAAGGCGCGAGCCGTCGTCATGTCGTACGACTACACGGTGCTGGCGGGCACGCAGGGCCATCAGAACCATCGCAAAAAAGATCGGATGTTCCAGATCGCGCGCGAGCTGCGATTGCCGCTGGTGTTGTTTGCCGAAGGTGGTGGCGGACGGCCGGGCGATACGGACGGCGGCTTCCATAATTCGCGATCGTTCCACGACTTTCCGAAACTGAGCGGGCTGGTGCCGCTCGTCGGTATCACGTCGGGCCGGTGTTTTGCAGGCAACGCGTCGCTGCTCGGATGCTGTGACGTTGTAATCGCGACGATCGGCTCGAATATCGGGATGGGCGGGCCCGCTATGATCGAAGGAGGCGGGTTGGGCATCTTTCGTCCCGAAGAAATCGGGCCGATGGAGGTGCAGGTGCCCAACGGCGTCGTCGATATCGCGGTGGCAGACGAATCGGAAGCGGTGCGGGTCGCGCGCAAATATCTTTCGTACTTCCAGGGCGCGGTGAACGAATGGGTCTGCGCGGATCAGCGTCTGCTGCGCAATATCATTCCCGAGAACCGGCTTCGGGTTTACGACGTGCGCACGGTTATCGAGACGATGGCGGATACGGGTTCGATGCTCGAGATTCGGCGCGACTTCGGGCTCACGATGATCGCGGCGTTCATCAGGATCGAGGGGCATCCGTTCGGCGTGGTCGCTAACAACCCCAAGCATCTGGCGGGCGCTATAGACAGCGACGGCGCCGACAAGGGCGCGCGCTTTATCCAGTTGTGCGACGCGTTCGACATTCCGATTTTGTTTTTGTGCGACACGCCCGGAATCATGGTTGGCCCGGAGATCGAGAAGACCGCGCTGGTGCGGCATTCGTCGCGGATGTTCCTGAGTGCGGCGAACGCGACCGTGCCGTTTTTTACGATCGTGCTGCGCAAGGCGTACGGACTGGGCGGAATCGCGATGGCCGGCGGCAGTTACGACGCGCCGCTATTCACGGTGGCGTGGCCGACGGGCGAGTTCGGCCCGATGGGACTCGAGGGCGCGGTGAAGCTGGGCTATCGCAACGAGTTGGCGGCGATCAAAGATTCAGCGGCGCGCAAGAAGCGATTCGATGAGATGGTCGCGACGATGTATCAGCGCGGGAAGGCGATTAACAACGCGTCGCATTTTGGAGTTGACGATGTGATCGATCCGGCTGATTCGCGCAGATGGATCGCGACGGGGTTGCGCTCGAGCGTTTCGTGGCCGCCGGAGCCGCGCAGCGGGAAGAAGCATCGGTATGTTGATAGCTGGTAGGTTTGTACTGGTGATACGCACTGAGGTATCCAAATTGCGCGTGGATGACGAGAGCATTGGGAGAACTTTATTGCATGTGAAACCCCTCCTGGGTTTCACGCTTCCTTGGGCAGGGGTGACCCCTGCACCCAGTACTAAGAAAGTCGGCACCGCCGCGGGATGCGGGACTTCGTCCCTGTTAGGAAGTTGGTTGCGAGAAGAGACAGACAGACCCGATCGCTTTAAGTGAGTATTTAAGGAGAGTTGTTGTGATCAAGTCGTCCGAGGACATTGTCAGCGTTGCTGGCGCACAGTTGGCGATCGTCAAAGGAGGGTCGGGGAAGGCGTTGCTGATTTTTCATGATGAGCTTGGTTATCCTGGGTGGATGGCTTGGAACGAGACTCTTGCGCATGAGCGCGAGTTGTTTATTCCGTTGCAGCCTGGGTATGGGAAGACGCCGCGGTTGGAATGGGTGCGGACTTATCGCGATTTGGCGGGATTTTATTCGCAAGTTGTGCGCGAGATGCGGCTCGATCCGGTTGATGTGATCGGATATTCGGCGGGTGGGTTTATTGCGGCTGAGATGGTTGCGGCTGATCCGAAGATCTTTTCTAAGATGATCCTGGTCGCGCCTATGGGGATCAGGCCCGCCGAGGGCGAGATCATGGATATCTTCCCGATCACCATGCGGACCCATCTGCGTGCTACCGTTGCGGACCCTGCGGGTACGCCTGAGTTTCTCAAACTGTACGGCGGCGAGATGACGCCCGAGCAATTCGAGGCGTTCGAGGACGCGCGGGCGGAGTCGGCGCGAATCGGGTGGGAGCCATACATGCACAACCCCGCCCTGCCCTACTTGCTGCATGGCACGACGACGCCGACGATTCTGGTGTGGGGGACGCGCGATCGCGTCGTGCCGCGCGGGTGTATCGATGCCTACCAGCAGGCGATTCCCGCGGCGAAGGTCGCTACGATTGAAAACGTCGGGCATCGGCCCGAGATTGAAAACTCAGACGAGTTCGTGCGAATAGTCAGTCGCTTTCTCAGTGAGTAATGATTCGGAGGAGGAACCTAACCCCTAACCCGCCGCTGCGGCGGCGGCGCAGTACTAAGGCCGCGCTCCGTTGTCGCGCGCGGACAAAAGTTGGTTCCGCGAGTCAAAATTAAGGCACCTTGTTTCATACTTTTAGGAACCAAACCCCCTAACCCTTCCCTCGAGTGAAGTGGAACCGGATTATTGGGAGTTATTATGAAAGTAGGATACTTCACTGAGCGTCCCGTGCGCTGGATTCCTGAAGAAGTGATACTGCGCAACGGTGGACATTTTGCGGTCTCGAATAGCTACTTCGATCGCGAGCGGGCGGCCGAAGACTACAACTACTATATCGACGAGAACCTGTATGCCGAGGAACTGGGATTCGACATCGTCGCGCTTAATGAGCATCACGGTAATCCCTTTTGCATGGGGAGCGTGATGAACGTCGAGGCGGCAATCCTGGCACGGCTGACGAAAAAGGCGCGTATCCTGCTGATCGGGAATCCCCTGCCCGTCATCAAGCATCCGCTGCGCATGGCGGAGGAGCTGGCGGAAATCGATCTTATCTCGCGCGGGCGGTTGATCTCAGGATGGGTGCGGGGCGCCGGGAGTGAGCAGTTCTTCAACAACGCCAACCCTACCTACAACCGTGAATATTTCGAGGAGGCGCACGATTTTATCATACAGGCGTGGACGCGGCCGGGTCCGTGGCGCTACGAAGGCAAGCATTTTCACTATCGGCACGTGAATCCGTGGGCGCTGCCATATCAGAAACCGCATCCTCCCATGTGGATTCCGGGAACGCTCAGTCCGGAGACGGTGCGATGGTGCGCGGAAAAGTCGTATCCATATTTTGGACTCGGCACCTCGCTGGGCCCCACCTGCGACCTGTGGGATTATTATGCGGACGAGGCCGCGAAGCACGGTTACGAAGCCGGTTCGGAGAATTTTGGCTACGTGCTGCCCACCTTCCTGGCGGAGACCGAAGACCGGGCGCAGGAACTAGGCAAGAATTTTCTGTTCGGCGGAGGGCAGAACTCATTCGCACGCGTCGAGCATACGCTGCCGCCCGGATACAACTCCAAAGAGGCGATTCGGAAACTCGCGAAACAGCCGCAAGGCAGCTGGCTCGGAGTAAGCGGCGACAAGATGCGCCAGCAGGGCGAAGAGCAGGTAATCGATCCGGAAGCGATCCGACAGAAGTTGATCCCGGGCTATCAGAAGGCGCAGAAGGCGATACAACTTGTGATCGGCACGCCTAAGTCCGTACTGCCGAAGCTGAAGAGTATTCTGACCGTGCTGCGGCCGGGATCGCTGGTGATATTCAGCGTGCAAGGGCCGGTCGCCAACAAGGATCGCCAGACCAGCATGCGGCTGTTCGCGCAGGAAGTAATTCCGGCGCTGAAAGAACATGCGAAGTCGATCGATCTGGCCGATGCGTTCGAGCGTACGCCGGGATCGACCAGGTTGACGTCGGGAACCTCGCGACGGCCGGTGTCAGATCGCGGTCCACTAAAAGAATTGGGGTTGGCCTAGGCAGGAGTGACCCCTGCACCCAGTACTAAACAAAAACATGCGGGCGGAGTTTACCCTGAGTACCCGTAGGGTCCCTGTCAGGAAATTGGTCGAGCGGAGAATCAGATCAAATCAATCATGAAGAAGGTGCTGATGGTCTGTACCGGGAATATGGATCGCAGTCCGACGGCCGCGATGGTGCTGGCGGAAATGTGCGTGCCGATGTGGGTTACGTCGGCGGGTACGGAGCCGTGGGCCAAGAATCAAGTCAGTATCGAGTTGGTCGAGGAGGCGGACGTGATTTGCGTGATGGAGGAGGCGCATCGACGGCATATCCGCGATCGCTTCGGCGAGGCGCATGCGGAAAAAGTCGTGGTGCTCGACATCCCGGACAACTACGTATGCTGGGAAGACAAACTTATTCGGCTGCTCAAGGGTAAGCTGCGTGTGGCGCTGGGACTGACGTCCTCGCGCGGGGAAGGGGAAATCACTTAATTTTATGTGAAACCCCTCCTAGGTTTCACGCTTCCTTGGGCAGGGGTGACCCCTGCACCCAGTACTTAAGAAGGTCGCGCGGGATCTACATGCCGTATTCTTCGAGGAGCGCCTGGCGCAATTTGCTGAAGTGAATCAGGCCGGCCTGGTACTGGAGCCTCTTCTGGATGGGCAGAGTTTCCAGATCGACGCCATAGCGGCGCGCCGTACCGACGACTACCTTCGCGGCTTGCGATTCGATCGGTCCGTCTCCGCTCGCGGAGACTTTCCGAACCGACGACGGGTCGAACAATTTCGCGGCCATGTTGCGCGGATAAACCCCGAGACTCACGAGCAAATCGGCGGCGAGCTCGCGTGGATCCTTCAGATGCGCCTCGTAGCCAATTTGGCGCGAAAGCCGGACCGCCTCGTCGCGCGTGGAGAACAGCTTGGCGGTAACGTGATGCCCTACTTCGTGCAGAAACGCGGTCCCGACCGCGGCCGGGTGATGGGCGCCATTGAGGCAGATCAGCGGACGCTTCTGCAAACCGGAATCGCTGCCA